>NZ_JBHYKH010000173.1:4540-16502 GCF_042741275.1 Streptomyces sp. NPDC058964 | reverse complement strand
GGGTTCCGGCAACCCCGACCCGGGTACCGCCAAGCCCGGCGACAAGGGTGACAAGGGCGGCAAGATCTCGGTGAAGAAGCCGCAGGGCAACGTCTCCGAGCTGCCGACCGGCAGCCTCGCCGAGACCGGCTCCAGCTCGGCACTGCCGATGATCGGCCTCGTCGGCGGGCTCGCCGTCGTCGCGGGTGCCGGTGCGGTGTTCGCCGTCCGCCGCCGCAGGGCCGGTGTCGAGGCGTAGCCAACGGCACGGCTCCACAGAACGAGAAGGACCTGCGCTCGGAGGGGGGCGCAGGTCCTTCTGCGTGTGCATCGCCCGCTACTTCTTGGGCGGCACCGCCGGCATCCCCAGGAACGGAAGCCGCAGCGCGCCGAAGGCGTCCGCGGGAACCACCGGGCCGGCCGGCTCCACCGGCTTCAGCCGCTCGTAGGCCGCACCCTGCGCCGGGCGGGGATCCGCCTCGCCCTTGTTGGGCCAGTACGACATCGCCCGCTCGGCCTGCGCGGTGATGGTGAGCGACGGGTTGACGCCCAGGTTCGCCGAGACCGCCGCGCCGTCGACCACCGAGATGCCGGGGTGGCCGTACAGCCGGTGGTACGGGTCGATCACACCGGTCTCGCGCGAGGCGCCGATCGGACAGCCGCCGAGGAAGTGGGCGGTGAGCGGGGTGCCCATCAGCTCGCCGACGTTGCTGCCCGCGAAGCCGTTGATCTCCGCGGCCAGCGCGGAGGCCGCCTCCGAGGCCACCCTGATCTGCTTCGGGTTGGGCGCGCCGTGGCCCTGGCGGGCGGTGAGCAGTCCCTTGCCGACGCCGTTCGGCTTCAGGTACGTCGTAAGGGAGTTGTCCAGCGACTGCATCACCAGACCGATGATGGTCCGCTCCGACCAGCGGCGGTTGGACAGGGAACGGGCCACCAGGACCGGGTGCCGGGCCGCGTTGGCCAGCCAGGCCAGGACGCGGGAGGAGCCCTCGGCGTACGGGACCTGGAGGATCGACATACCGCCCATGGCGTTGGAGCCCTTGCCGTAGCGGACCGGCTCGATGTGCGTGTTCTCGTCCGGGTGGATCGAGGAGGTGATCGCCACACCCCGGGTGAAGTCGGCCTTCGCGGTGCCGTGCGCCTTGCGGTAGCGCCGGTCGTCGGTCTGCGCGCCGACCAGCGCCTCGGAGTTGGTCCGGGTCAGATCGCCCAGTCGGTCGGACAGGTACGGCAGTTGGCCGTTCGCCTTCATCCGGTGCAGCAGTGTCTGTGTGCCGTACGTGCCCGCGGCGAGGACGACCCGCCGCGCGGTGAAGGTCCGCCCCTTGCTCTTGCGCTTCTCGTCCGTCGGCAGGGTCGCGACCGCGTACCCGCCCCGCGAGTCGTCGGTGACCGACACGACCGTCGTCATGGGGTGCACCACCGCGCCCGCCTTCTCGGCGAGGTGGAGGTAGTTCTCGTTGAGGGTGTTCTTGGCGCCGTGCCGGCAGCCCGTCATGCACTCGCCGCACTCGGTGCAGGCCTTGCGTGCCGGTCCGGCCCCGCCGAAGTACGGGTCGGCGACCTCCTCGCCCGGCCGTGCCTTCGACTCGCCGCCGGCGTCCTCGCCGTCCCCGAAGAACACCCCGACCGGTGCCATGTGGAAGGTGTCGCCCACACCCATCCGCTGCGCCGCCGCCTTCAGGTGCACGTCGGACGGGGTCATGGTCGGGTTGAGCCGTACGCCGAGCATGCGCTGCGCCTGGTCGTAGTACGGCTTGAGCTCCTCCTGCCAGTCGGTTATCTCCCGCCACTGCGGGTCGTCGAAGAAGGCCTTCGGCGGTACGTAGAGGGTGTTGGCGTAGTTGAGCGAGCCACCGCCGACCCCGGCCCCGGCCAGCACCATCACGTTGCCCAGCAGATGGATGCGCTGGATGCCGTACATGCCGAGCCTGGGGGCCCAGAGGTAGTTCTTCAGGTCCCACGAGTTCTTCGGGAGGGTGTCGCGGGTGAAGCGGCGGCCGGCCTCCAGGACACCCACGCGGTAGCCCTTCTCGGTCAGCCGGAGGGCTGTGACCGAGCCTCCGAAGCCGGAACCGACGACGATGACGTCGTAGTCGTACGCCGAATCGTCCTGATCGCGGACAGAGTTCTCCTGCGACACGTGCTCTCCTCGTTGAGAACGGGGTTGTCCTGCTGATTACCGGAAACGGAACGCCTTCATGAGCCGCAGGCTCCGGCTCATGAACTCCGCGTACTTCTCGTCGTCCATGCCCAGCGACGGGGCCATCGGCAGCAGCCGCTGCTGGGCGACGGTCTGGGCCTCCGTGTACTTGAGGATGCCCTCGGAGCCGTGCCGGCGGCCGAGGCCGGAGTCCTTCATGCCGCCCATCGGGGACTGGACGCTGCCGTAGGCGGGCGCGTAGCCCTCGTTGACGTTCACGGTGCCGGTGCGCAGACGGGCCGCGACGGCCTGTCCGCGCCGGGCGTCCTTCGTCCAGACGGAGGAGTTGAGGCCGTAGGGCGTCGAGTTGGCGGCCTCGACCGCCTCGTCGTCCGTGTTGAAGCGGTAGACGGCGACGACCGGGCCGAAGGTCTCCTCCGTGCACACGGCCATCGGGGCCTCGACGCCGTCGAGGATGGTCGGCTCGAAGAAGTACGGGCCGATGTCGGGACGGGCGACCCCGCCGGCCAGCACGGTGGCGCCCGCCTTGACCGCCTCCTCCACGTGCCGGGTGGTGGCCTCCAGCTGCCGGACGGAGACCAGCGAGCCCATGTCGGCGCCGTAGGAGAGGGAGGTACCGAGCCGCATGGCCTTCGTGCGGGCGGCGAAGCGCTCCAGGAAGGCGTCGGCGACCGACTCGTGGACGTACAGCCGCTCGATGGAGATGCAGAGCTGACCCGCGGAGGAGAAGCAGGCTCGGACGGCGCCGGCGGCCGCCTTCTCGATGTCGGCGTCCTCCAGCACCAGCATGGCGTTCTTGCCGCCGAGTTCGAGGGAGACCCCGACCAGGCGGGCGGCGGCGCCCTGGGCGACCTCACGGCCGGTGCGGGTGGAGCCGGTGAAGGAGACGTAGTCGGCGTGCTTGACGACCTCCGGACCGACGACGGGTCCCTCGCCGAGCACGACCTGGAAGACGTCGGCGGGCAGACCGGCCTCGATGAGCAGGTCACGGGCCCACAGAGCGGTGAGGCAGGTCTCGGTGTCGGGCTTCATCACGACGGCGTTGCCCGCGACGAAGGCGGGCAGGGCGTCGCCGACGGAGAGTTCGAGGGGGTAGTTCCAGGGGGCGATCTGGCCGACGACACCGCGCGGGTGGCGCAGCTCGGTCACCTTCGTCAGCGTCGGCATGGCGCCGGTGTGCCGCTTGGGCTTGAGGTACGCGGGCGCCTTGCGGCCGTAGTGCCGGGAGGCGACGGCGACGGCCTGGACCTCCTCGTGGGCGTGGAGGCGTGCCTTGCCCGTCTCCAGCTGGATGAGGTCGAGCACCTCGGCTTGGCGCTCGAGTATCAGGTCGTGGAAGCGCAGGAGCACGGCGGCCCGCTCCCGTACCGGTCGCTGTGCCCACACGGCCTGCGCGGCGCGGGCGACGTCGAAGGCCTTGCTCACGTCCTCGGGGGTGGACTCGGGCAGGTCGGCCAGCTTCTCGCCGGTGAAGGGTGTGTGGTTGGCGGTACGGCCGGAGCCGACCACGCCCTTGGTGAGCTGGGCGACCAGCTCCGGGGTGACCACGTCGGCGGCGGTACGGGCGCCCGTGGGGGCGGCGGCGAGGGGGTTCGTGCCGGTCATTTCCGTGGCCTGCTCCGGGGCCTGCGAGTCCGTCATGAGGCGCAGGGTATGCCGGAGCGAGAACTTTGGGTACCCGCCGGTAACGGGGATTCACCGAGTGCTCACACAGCGCCAGTGACCACTGGCAGCAAATATGCTGATCAGGCCTTGGGTGACGAGGATCGGCCGGTGATCAGTCCACCTCGGGTTTTTTCGGAAGGAGCTGACCGAGGGCGGCCAGGAGGGGGCGGCGCAGCTGGGGAGCGGGCGGTGCAGGGGGGCGTACGACTTCCGGCTCGGGTGCGGACTCCGGCTCCGCCGCGGACCCCGACGCGGCCGCGGGTGCGGATGCCGACGCGGGTGCGGACCCCGGTGCGGGTGCGGACCCCGGCGCGGGTACGGGTTCCGGCTCGGGTACGGGTTCGGGCGGCTCCGCCGCGCGGCCTCCGGCGATGCCCTCCAGGACCGCCGCCGCCTCCTCCGCTCCCGGCCGCCGCTCCGGTTCCTCCGCCAGGAGCCGGACCAGCAGCGTCCCGAGGGGACCGGTGTGCTCGTGCCGGTCCACGATGGTCCGAAGCAGCGCACCGAGTGACCAGAGGTCGGAGGCCGGCCCGGCACCGCGCCCCGCGAGCTGTTCCGGGGCGACGAAGACGGAGGAGTCGCCGGGAACGGGCCCGTGACCGATGCCGAAGTCGGTGAGGACGACACGGCCGGTGCCGAATTCGAGGAGGACGTTCTCGGGCTTGACGTCTCGGTGCACGATGCCGACGGAGTGCGCGGCGCGCAGCGCCCCGAGGACGGCGAGCCCGATGCGCGCGGCCTCGGCGGGTTCGAGCCGCCCGCGCTCGAGGGTCGTACGCAGCGACTCCCCGTGGACCAACTCCATGACGACCCAGGGAAGTCCGTCCTCGACGACGACCTCGTGGATGTGGACGGCGGAGGGATGGCCGACGCGGGAGGCCGCCCGGGCCTCGTGCTGGAGCCGGTGGGCGCCCCTGCGCCGGTCCTCGCCCTCCGGATCGCCCTCGAGCCGGAGTTCCTTGACGGCGACGTCCCGCTTCCCCTGCTCGTCGCGCGCCCGCCACACGGTGCCCGTCGAGCCCGAGCCGATGCGCCCGGTCAGCCGGTAACGCCCGTCGAGCAGACGTCCGTCGGACACACGTTCACCGTCGTCACTCATGTCCCATGAGTACCGCGCGTACCTCGCTCTTGTCGAAGCCCGCGGTCAGGCGGCCCACCGGTGGAAGGAGAAGCCCTCGCCCGCCCGCCGCACCTCGACCGCGCCGTCCCCGCCGAAGTGCGCCGGCACCACCAACTCCTTGTCCTGCGCCGCCCGTTCGAGAATCCGGCTGCGGCTGGCGGCGGCCCCTCGCGGGTCGAGGCAGAAGCAGCTGTTGCACTCGGGCCGCAGGACCTGCACCGGGCTGTGCAGCAGGTCGCCGACGAAGACGGCGCGTTCGCCGTGCGAGACCAGCCGCAGGACGGAGGAGCCCGGTGTGTGGCCGGGGGCGGGCTCCAGGGTGAGGTGCTCGTCGATCCGGTACTCCCCCTCCCACCGCTCGGCCAGCCCCGCCCGGTGCACGGGGGCCACGCTGTCCTCGTAGATGAGCCGGTCGTCCGCCCGCGCTCCGCCCGCGTACCCGTTCTCCGGCCCGAAGTGCACGTCGTCGGCAGCCGGTAGGAGGTACCGGGCGTTGGGGAACGTGGGCACCCACTCCCCTTCCACCTCATGCGTGTTCCAGCCGACGTGGTCCGCGTGGATGTGGGTGTTGACGACGACGTCGACGTCGCCGGGATTCACCCCGGCCCGCTCCAGGAGCCCCGGGAGGTCACCCTGCCGCTGGTGGAACAGGGGGTTGCCGGGCCGTTCCCGCCCCTTGCCCACTCCCGTGTCGACGAGCACGGTCCGCCCGCCGCTGCGCAGCACCCAGGTCTGGAGCGCCGACATGGCACGGTCGCCGACGGGGTCCCAGTGGTCGGGGGCGAGCTGCCCCTCGTACTCCTTCCAGGTCTCGGGCGCGACACCCGGGACGAGCTGCCGGGCGGGCAGGAACGACCCCCGCCATTCAACGATCCGAAGGACCTCGACGTCACCGATCTTGAAGCTCTGCACGTTGTCATCAGCCATGTTCAGGAGACTAGAGGCCCTGGCATGAGCTTCCCAATGCTCTTCTCACTCATTCGGATACGCTCGTGTCTCATGGATGTGGTGAGTGACGCGATCTCCACCGTGCGCCTGGGACGGCCCTCCTCCAACCGGCTCCGGGTGGCCGGCAAGTGGTGCGTACGCCTGTCCCCCTACGAGGGCGCCGGTTTCCACGTCGTCCTGGGCGGCGCGTGCTGGCTGCTGCCGGACGGCGGCGGTGAGCCGGTGGCGCTGGGCACGGGGGACGTGGTGCTGCTGCCGCGCGGGGTGGGGCACGTGCTGGCCGACGGGCCGGTGGAGGAACGGGACCTGGGCCGGGCGGTGCCGTTCGAGGAGGTGCGGGACGATGCGGCACGCCCCGTCGGGAGCGGCCCCGAGGTGGAGTTGCTGTGCGGCAAGTACCGGCTGGAGCGCAGCCGGGTGCACCCGCTGATGGCGGAGCTGCCGGAGGTCGTGCACCTGCGGAACCGGGTCGGGGCGCATCCCGAACTCCGCTCCGCCGTGGACCTGTTGGCCCGTGAGCTGACCGGCAGCCGACCGGGCGCGGCCCTCGCCCTGCCGAGTCTGCTGGACCTCCTGCTCGTCTACATGGTCCGGGCGTGGACGGCGGAGGCCGAGACGGGGGCGTGGCGGGCGGTCCTGGCCGACCCGGTCACCACGGCCGCGCTGCGCGCCCTGCACGCCGCCCCGGCGGACTCCTGGACCAATGACCGACTGGCCTCGGAGGCGGGCGTCTCCCGCGCGACCCTCGCCCGTCGCTTCACCTCGCTGGTGGGCCGCCCGCCGATGGCGTACCTCACCTGGTGGCGCCTGACCCTGGCGGCGAGGCGGCTCCGGGACACGGACGTGCCGCTGGCCTCCGTGGCCCGCGAGACGGGCTACGGCAGTCCGTACGCCCTCTCGCACGCGTTCAGCCGGGAGTTCGGGACCACTCCGGGGAGGTACCGGGAGCGGGTCCAGGAAGGCTGAGCCGTGGCTGCCGGCCGGTCAGGGCCTGGTGATGTGCAGGTTCGCGATCGCCGCCTTCGCCACCTCCCGGCCACGGGCCGTGAAGTCGCCCTCGCCCGGGTAGCTGACGGTGAGCTTGTAGAGGTCGCCGGCCCGGGTGCGGTAGTAGAAGATCTCGAGCTCACGGGGGCGGGGGTTCTGACTGTCGTCGGTCGTGTAGACGACCGTGTTCCGGGCGGCCGGCCTGCCGTGGTACTCGACGTTGTCGTCCGTGCGCGTCTTCGGCCCCGCGGGCATGGCGAGGGTGTACTCGCCGTCGTTCTTGAACTTCTCGTTGTCGGCGTACATCTGGGCCGCCGAGGAGTTCTTGATCTCGTGCGCGGAGTCGTCGGACTTCCTGGACAGGTTCAGGCCGATCCAGATGGCGCCGCTCGGGTCGGTGTACGTCACCCAGTTCTTGTCGGAGTCGTCCTTGGCCGGTCTGCCCGCCTCGTAGCTCGCGGGCACCGCCAGCGTCACCCCGAGTTTCGGCTCCGCCGGCTTCTTCCAGCCGTCCGGCAGCGGTCCGGCGAAAGGGTCGGCGATCAGGAGGTACGCCGCCAGCGCCGCCGCGACGGCCACCGCTCCCCCGCCGAACCAGGCCTTGCGGCCGGGCCGGCGGGGTCCGGGCGCGGGCGCCGTGCGGTGGACGGCGGTGGGCTCGGGGGCCGGCGGGTTCGCGGCCGCCTCCAGGAGGGCCCGGACCCGGGCCGCGTCCGGCCGGCGCGCCGGGTCCTTCTGGAGCAGGGCGGTGATCACCTCGGCCAGCGGGCCCCGGGCCGAGGCGGGCGGCGTGGGGGTGGCGTTGAGGACGGACTGCAGGGTGGCCGGGGTGTTGCTGCGGCGGAAGGGGGAGACGCCCTCCGTGGCCGCGTAGAGGACCACGCCCAGGGACCACAGATCGCTGGCCGGGCCCGGCCGCTGGCCCAGCACCCGCTCTGGCGCGATGTACTCCGGCGAGCCCACGAAGCCGCCCGTGTCCGTCAGGTTCGTCTCGCCCTCGATCTGCGCGATGCCGAAGTCGGTGAGGACGACCCGGTCGTGGCGCCCGAGCAGCACGTTGTCCGGCTTGACGTCGCGGTGCAGGACGCCCGCCGCGTGCGCCGCCTCCAGCGCGCCCAGCACCTGGAGACCGATCCGCGCCGCTTCGCGCGCGTCGAGCGTGCCCTCCTGGAGGGTGTCGCCGAGCGACCGTCCGTGGACCAGCTCCATCACGATCCACGGCCGGCCGTCCACGACGGCCACGTCGTGGACGTTCACCACGGCCGGGTGGTCGAGGCGGGCCGCCGCGCGCGCCTCGCGACGCATTCGCTCGAAGGCATTGGCGCGTTCACGTTCGGGAAGGTTGTCCGGTACGCGCGGCTCCTTCACCGCGACCTCACGGTCCACCGTCTCGTCCTTGGCCCGCCACACGGTACCCATCCCGCCGTGGCCGAGCTTGGCGAGCAGCCGGTACCGGTCGACGATCAGCCTGCCCGCTCCCGGGTCCTGCGCGGCTTGCGGCGACTGCGGCCGCTGCGCAACCAGCCGCGTGGCCGCTTCGTACGCATGCGTGGGTGTCGCGTAAGGATTGCCCGGATGCGGTACGTGCACGGGCGGGTTCGGTGGTTGCAGACCGAAACTCGTCGGCTCCTCGGCCCCGTGGCGGGCTCCCCCGTCGCTGCTCATGGATCCATCCATATCGCGCCACGCGCCGACGCATCCACAGGTAGTGCAAACCGGTCACAGACCCGTGACGCAGATCGCCGGATATCTCCCGCTCAGCGCCGTTTCACGACCGCGCTACCGGGACCGCTGAACTACCAGGGCCGTTTCACTACCGGGACCGCTTCACTACCGGGGCCGTTTCACGACCGTACGAACGTGTCGACCGCGACGTCGAAGTACTCCCGCGCCTCCCGCACCTTCCCGACCGGCGCCGACACCCACACGTCGTACATCTGCCCGTCCTCCTCCCAGCACAGGTCGTAGGTGTGCCTGGGCCCCTCGGCCGCGCTGAAGCCGTTCCAGGTGAACTCCCAGAGGGCGGCGGGGTGTCCACCGTGCGTGGTCCGGGTGACCCGGCCGTCGTGGTAGCCGGGGTTCGTGTCCGGGCCGTCGGCGGCCGCCCGGCGCATCACGGCGGCCGGGCCGCCCGTCTCGGGGTCGGACACCTTGATGCCGAGGCGGAACGTCTCCCCCGGCGACATGTAGAAGATCCGCTCACCCTGCGGTCTGCGCGTGAACCCCTCGGGCACGGCGAGGGAGAAGCCGGCCGGATCCTGCGCGACGCGGTAACCCGAGGGCGCCGTACGGGTGTTCGCGGCACTGGGGCCCACGGAGGAGGCGGCGGCCGGGGAGCTCGGGGAGCCGGTCACGGTGGTCGGGCTCGGCCTGGGCGAGATGGGCGTGCTCGCGGAGGTGTGCGGCGCCGAACTCGTCGGCGCACCGTCCCCGTTGCCGCCGCCTCCCTTCATCAGCAGCGCCGCCGCCGACACGCCCGCCCCGGCCATCGCGGCCACGAGCAGCGCCGCCACCAGCACACCCCGCGTGGAGTGCCGGGCCTGAGGTTCCCCCGCGGGCGCCCCCGGCGCCGGGCGGGGCACGTCACGCCGGGTCGGCGAGTACGGGACCGGCATCTTCGGCGTACGGCCCGAGCCGAGCCGTTGCGTACGACCGCCACCGGACGCGCGACCGGCTCCGGCACCCGGCGTGCGCCCGGTCTCCAGGAACGCCCGCAGCATCCGCTCCGCCTCCGCCGCGTCCAGCCGCCGGTCCGGATCGCGCTCCAGCAGCCCCCGTACGACCGGCAGCAGCGGCTCGGCCTGGGCGGGCGGACGGATCTCGTCGGCGACGACGGCGTGCAGGATGCCGCCGAGCGAGTCGCGCCGGAACGGCGACTCACCGCTCAGCACCGTGCACAGCAGCGCCCCGAGCGACCACAGGTCGGACTCCGGGCCCGTCCTGACCCCGGACATCCGTTCCGGCGCCGTGTACTCGGGCGAGCCCACGAAGGAACCGGTCTCGGTGAGCGTGGTGGCGCCCGCGACCTGGGCGATGCCGAAGTCGGTGAGGACGACCCGGTCGGTGCCGGACTCGACCAGGACGTTCGCGGGCTTGATGTCGCGGTGCAGGACCCCGGCCGCGTGCGCGGTGCGCAGCGCGCTCAGCAGGTCGATGCCGATCCGGGCGGCCTCGGCCGCGTCGACCGGTCCGCGCGCCGAGATGCGGTCCGCGAGGGATCCGCCGTCGATCAGTTCCATGACGATGTACGGCCGCTCGTCGTGCTCCACTACGTCGTGCACGACGATGATGTGCGAGTGACGAAGCTGCGCCACCGCACGGGCCTCGCGCAGCGTGCGGTCACGCTGCCGCCGGGCGTCGTCGCCGGAGAGGGTGTCGTCCTGCGTGAGCTCCTTGACCGCCACCCGCCGGCCCAGCAACTGGTCGGTCGCCCGCCATACGACGCCCATTCCGCCGCGGCCGAGCCGGGCCTCCAGACGGTAACGGCCCGCGATCACACGGAAGTCGTCCCCCTCGGTCCCCATGGGCCCCATCATGCCGCACCGGACGCCTCCCCACCGGGACGGCGTCCGGCCAAGCCCGTCAGGACGCGTTGGGCTGCCAGCTCTGCAGCACCCACTTGAACTGCTTGCTCGTCGTCGCCCAGTCCTCCGCCGGCGAGGACATGTAGATCGCGTACTCCACGCCCTCCCGCGAGATGTACGTCTCGTCGATCGCGTGGCGCGGCCCGGCGACGTGCGGCGGGTCCTTCTCCAGCGCGTTCCAGGTGTACTCCCACAGCGAGGCCGGGCGGTCGCGGTAGGTGTTCTTCCTCAAGGTCACGCGGTCGTAGCCGACCAGCCGCTGGAGCTGCTGCTCCAGGTCCAGCTGGTGCCGGTAGGGATCGGCGAAGTCCGGTGAACCGTCGATGGCGATACGGAGGAAGTGCTTGCCGCCGTCGGGCGAGTAGTCGACCTGCCTGAGGTCGTCCTTGACGCTGTACACCTTCCGCTTCCAGGCCTTGGGCAGCGACACCTCGAAACCCCACGGGTCGGTGCGCGACACCCAGCCGTCCGGTACGGAGCCCTCCGGGGCCGAGGTGCCGGTGGCGGTGTCCCCCGGCGCGGGCGTGCTGTCGGCGCCGGCGTCGTTCCCACGCCCCGAGTCCCACTTCTGCAGCACCACCGCGGCCCCGGCACCGAGAACGGCGGCGAAGGCGACCACGAGGGCCAGCGTGCGCAGGCGGCGCCTGGGGCGGGCGGGCACGGGGGCCGGAACGGCGGCGGCCGGGGCGACCGCCGTCGGCCCGGTCGGGGGAGAATGGGCGGCGTCCGTCTCCGGCCCGTGCGGAGATCCCGAACCGGACCCGTACCGCGGTCCTGTTCCCGAGCCGCGCCGGGACCCGGTTCCCGAGCCGTGTCCGGCCCAAGTGCCCGTGCGGGAGCCGTCGTGCTGCGTGGGCACATATGCCTGCGCCGAGCTCGGCCGTCGGCCCTCCGCCGCCTCGGCGAGCATCTGCTCCGTCTCCTCCGCGCCCGGCCGCTGGGCCGGATCCTTGCGGAGCAGGGCCGTGATGACGGGCTCCAGCGGGCCGCCGTACCGGAGTTCGGCGGCCTCCTCCTCGACGACCGCCTGCATGGTGCTCAGCGGTGAGGTGCGCCGGAACGGCGAGCGGCCCTCCACCGCCGTGTACAGCGTCGCGCCCAGCGCCCACAGGTCGGAGGACGGGCCCGGGTCGTGGCCGCGCACCCGCTCGGGGGCGAGGTAGTCGACCGAGCCGACGACCTCTCCCGTACGCGTGATGGTGGTGTCGCCCTCGATCTGGGCGATGCCGAAGTCGGTGAGCAGGACACGGCCGTCCTGGCCGAGGAGCACGTTGCCGGGCTTCACGTCCCGGTGCAGGACGCCCGCGGCGTGCGCGGCGCGCAGCGCCCGCAGCACCCACAGTCCGATGCGCGCGGCCTCGCGCGGCTCCATGCGTCCCTGCTCCTTGACCTCGTCGGCCAGCGAGTTGCCCTCGACGAGCTCCATCACGATCCACGGGCGGCCGTCGTGCTCGAGCACCGCCTGCACCGAGACGACGGCGGAGTGGTTGATGCAGCGGGCCCCCGCGGGCGCGG
>NZ_JBHYKH010000173.1:0-4530 GCF_042741275.1 Streptomyces sp. NPDC058964 | reverse complement strand
TCGCTACATCACCCACCACGGGCGGCCGCCGTGACCGAGCACGTCGTGCCCCCGGACGCCGCCCGAGAGGGTCCCGCGCGCGGCCGCGCGGGCCTCGGCCCGGGTGCGGGCGAGGAGAACGGGCCGGTCGCTCTCCGAGACGTAGAGCGCAGCGGTCAACTCCTTGATGGCGACCGCCCGGTGCAGCACCTCGTCGTGGGCGCGCCACACCCGGCCCATGCCCCCGCTGCCGATGGATTCGGCCAGCCGGTAGCGGCCCGCGATGAGCAGGCCCTGCATCTGATTCACGTTGCCCCGCAATGCTCTTGACAGGGTCAGACTAAGGACCGGCCTGCCTCCATGGAACAAGCGGGGTCCCAAGGAGACCCCACTGTGACGGTTTTCGCTTCTCGTGCCGGACGGGAACCGAACGACGAGGTGGCTCAGCCGGTGTACTTGTACGTCGCCGAAGCCTGCTCGTACAGCCGCGTCACCTCGTCCCGCTGGGCTTCGGGGCCGCGCACCTGCACGATGTGGTACCGGCCTCCGATGAGAATCGCGATGTTGCGGACGAACAGGTCGCGCCCCTGGTCGTCGGTCCAGGTGAACTGCCCCTCGGCCATGGTCCGGTCGCCCACCTCGATGGTCCTCAGCCCGGTGGCCGTGGCCCAGCTGGAGTCGCGGTAGGGCTGGAGCTCGCTCTCCTTGTCCCGCTGATAGGCCATCGGGTCGGTGCCGTACCTGGAGGCCCTGTCCCGGCCCGGTACGACGATGAGCTCGAAGTCCCCGTGCGAGTAGACCACCTGTCCGAGCCCGTTCTTGGGCGTGCGGTTCCAGCCCTTGGCCACGGCGAGTTGGAAGCCCTCGGAGTCCTTGCGCAGGGTGAAGCCATCGGCGACGGAGGGGTCGGTGGTGGTCTGCGTCTCGGTGGACGGGGCCGACGCGGATGAGGAAGGGCTGTTCGGCGCCTTCGAGCCGTGCCCGGAGGAGGGCTTGGCGCTGTGCCCGGGCGCCTGGCCGACCTGCCCGGCGGCTCCCGTCCGGTCACTGCTCGCCGCGCCGCTGCGGTCCGACTTGGGCATGAAGAGCATGGCGTAGGCGACCGCGCCGGCCAGCAGGAGCAGGATCAGCAGGAGCAGGGTGCGGCCGAGCCGGCGCGGGGACACGGTCTCCTGCTTGGCCCGCTTGTGCCGGCCGTGCGGGCCGGCCGCGGGCAGCCCGGCGCGCCGCCTGCGCACCAGTTCGCCGCGGCGCCGCACGATCGGCAGCCGGCTCGGGTCGGCGGGCGGCACGGCGACGACGTGCGCACCGGCCTCCGGCTCGGGCGCCGAGCGCACCAGGGACCGCAGCCAGCCGCGCAGTTCCTCGAACTCGGGCCGCTCGGTGGGGTCCTGCCGCAACAGCGACTCGACGACCGGCCTGAGCGGGCCGCACTCCTCCGCGAAGGCCGGCGGCTCCGCGCACACGAGCTGCACCAGCTCGGCCGTCGACTCCTCCGGATACGGAGCGTGTCCCTGTACGGCCCTGAAGAGCAGCGCCCCGAGCGCCCACAGGTCGGTCGCCGGTCCGATCGGCGCCGCCAACTGCCAGTTCTCGTGCACCGGCCCGGCCTGCTCCGGCGCCCAGCGCTCGGTCACCGGACCCACCACGGTCATCCGCACCTGCCGGGCGCGCTCGGCGGCGAGCGCGGTGGCCGGTCCGCGCCGCGCGGGTGTCCCGGCGACCAGATCGTCCCAGCGGGCAGGCGGGCGAGGGGCGCCGGTGCCGTCGGCGGCGTGCGGGGGGAGGGCGGGGGCGCGGCCGGGCTGCGAGGGAAGCGCCGCGGACGGGACGCCGTCCCCGGCCGTGCGGGACACGGAGGGACGGCCGGGCCGGGGAGGGAGCGCGGGCGCGGGAAGCAGCCCGTCCGCGTCCAGGACGGGGGCGGGGCCCGGGCCGTCGGTGGTGGTACCCGGGTCTGCCCCGGCCGGAGGCAGCGCCGAGCGCTGCGGGCCGCTGTCCACTGCCGGGAGCGGGTCCTCGGGGGTGGTGCGGGGGGAGGCTCCGTGCCAGGGGGCGGCGTGCACGCCGTAGGGGTCGGCGATCTGCCCGGGAGGAGTGCTGCCGACCCGGCGGCCCTGGTCCGTGCCCTGTTCGGTGCCGTACGGCGGCTGGGCCGAGCCGTTGGCCCGGGCGGCGTCGCCGGTGCCCGTGTCTCCATCGGCGGACGGACGGGCACCGGGCAGCGCGGCCCGCCCGTTCTGCTGGGCCTCCTGCACCCGGGCGGCGGCCCGCGCGCCCGCGCGGTACGCGGCGATCGCCCCGGCCCGCGCGGCCCTGATGTCCCCGCCGCCGTCCAGCGTCCAGCGGGCGGGCGTCCCGGAGGAAGTCCCGGCCCCGCCGGAACCGTCCGTCCCGGCAGCGGGCAGTCCCCCGGCCGCCCGCGCCTGGATCGCGGCACGCCGAGCGGCCTCAGGATCCACCTCACCGTGGGCCGTGCCGCCGGGGCCGACCCGGCCGCCCGCGCCCCCGATGCCGCCGGAGCCTCCCGGCTCACCGGGCCCGTCCGGCCCGCCACCGCCCTCGGCGCCGGTACCGGCCGCCGGCCCCTCCTGGTCCGGCACCGGGTCGTACCCGCACAGCGCCTCCTCCGCCGCGCCGACCGCGAGCCCGGTGAGCATCACCCGGCCGTCGTCGCAGACGAGGACCGTGCGGGCGGTGACGTTGCGGTGCACCCAGCCGTGGGCGTGCAGCACCCGCAGCGCCATCAGGACGTCGGAGGCGACCTCGGCCGCCCGGTAGGGCGTCAGCGGCTTCTCGGTCAGCAGCGCGGCCAGCGGGCGCGCGGACACCAGCTCGCTGACTATCCACAGCGAACCACCCTCGGCGAACACGTCGAAGACCTGGTCGAGCCGGGGGTGGTCGGGGACGCGGGCCGCCGCCTGCGCGGCCTCCACGGCCCTGCGCACCGCCGGGTCGGTGGGGCTCCGGGTGGCCGTCCGTGCCGTGGGCGGGCGCCGCGAGCCGCGGTCACGCGCCGTGAATCCCTCGGGCAGCCCGTCCGAGTCGAGCACCTCGGCCTCGACGACCTCCGGCAACGGCACCTGCCGCACCAGGACTTCCTGCCCGCTGTAGGTGTCGAAGGCCCGGGTCTCGGTGAGTTCGTACTCGTCGGAGGGTGGCAGCGGCAGGCGGTAGCGGTCGGCGAGCACTCGACCCGCGTAGTCGTCCACTTTGCCTCCCCCGGCCGCCCGGTTGGTCAAATCCGTTCGCCTTACGGCGCGTTCCGCACAGATAGCCAAATGCGTACGGTCCGCAACCACTCACGATACGTGCCGGAGGCAATTCGCAATGAGGGATGGGAGATTCTCACGTCCCGTGCCCCGCGGCCGCTCGGCTCACGACGCGGGCTCGAAGGACTCCGTCAGTGTCTTCCAGGTGTCCTTGCGCAGCTCACCGCTCCACTTCGAGGCCTTCGCCGTGTACATCAGCGCGTAGCCGGTGTGGTCGTTGACGACGAACCCGCGGTCGATGGTGCGGTACTTCGTGCCGCCCTCGACATACGTGAACTCCCAGTCGGCCGTGTTCCAGCCGCGGTAGTCCACCGCCGCTATGCGGATCTTCTGGTACTGCGCGCGGACCATGTAGCGCTCCTGGTTCTTCCAGTCCGCCACCGGGTTGTCCTTGGGCGTGCTGGTCCAGGCGACGAGGAGCCTCTGGCCGTCGGGCCCGGTGAACCGGTCGCCCGCCGCGCTGCCGGCCTGGAACTTCCACCCCTTGGGCAGCCCGATGGAGTACCCCTGGCCCCCCTTGTGGGTGGACACCACCGGGGCGCTCCCGCTGCCGCCGGAGTCCGAGGACCCCTTGTGGCCGCCGGTGTTCGCGCTCGCGCTCGACGCCGCCGCGGAGGCGGTCGACGAGCCGGTCGTGCCGGAGGTGGAGCTGTCGCCGTCCGTGCCGGTGCCGGTGTCCTTGTCCTCCTTGGTGGAGGCGCTGGCGCTTGCCACGGGCTTGGCACCGCCGCCGCTCTTCGCTCCCTTGGAGTCGTTGTCGTCGCCCCCGCCGAGCGTGAGGGCCAGCACGGTGCCGATCACCACGGCCAGGACAACCACCACGATGATCAGCAGTGTGCGCCTGGGCACCACATCGGTGAGGGGGGCCCTGGGCGCCGGCCGCGGCGGCAGGTCCGGCGGCGGTACCACGGGCCAGCCCGAACTCGCGCGCCCGCCGGAGGCGTTCGCGCCCTGCGCACCCTGGTCCCGGGCAGCTCCGGGTCCAGGCACCGGGGCGGTCCGGGCGGTCGGCGCCGAAGACGGCCCCGCCGGGGAAGCGGTCCCCGCGGCTCCCGCGCCGCCGGCCGGCGTACCGCCGGTGGCCGGGCTCTTGGTGCCCACGCCGCCGGAACCGACAGCGCCGGAACCGGTACCGCCGGACGCCGAGGCACCGACGGCTCCCGGCGCGGGGGCCCCCCCCCCCCCCCGCCAAGCCCGGGCCCCCCGCCCCCCCCTGTGCGCCCCCCCCCCCCCGCCCCCACACACCCACGCCCCCCCCACTCCCGCCCCCCCCCCCCCC
>NZ_JBHYKH010000172.1:0-16532 GCF_042741275.1 Streptomyces sp. NPDC058964 | reverse complement strand
CAGCAAGGACGCGGTCGGGCAGGGCTCAGCACCCGGGCGCACGGCCCTGGGAGCGCACCGGGTTTTCCCCAACGCAGGAGCGACTTCCCGGTACTGCGGTGCTGCGCGCGGAACTCTCCTGGCACGCCGTCAGGGAGTCCGGCTTGCAGCCCCACCGCGCCGGACGGAGGAGGCGCAGTGCGCCTCCTCGGCATTGGCGGCGGGGGACGACGCCTCGTCGAGCAGGGCGAGTTCTTCCGTCTCCAAGGCCAGCCCGGCACAGGCCATCAACGCCGGCAGCTGCGCGGCCCGACGAGCGCTGGCCAGCGGCGCCACCACGTGCGGACGAGCGGACAGCCAGGACAGTGCCACCGTCGCCGCCTCGACCCCGCGCTCCCCGGCGATCCGGTCCAGTGCGGCGAGTACCCTCCGGCCCCGGGGAAGCGCGAGGTAGGCCCTGGCCGCGTCCGCCCGCGGCCCGTCGGGCGTCAGCCGGTCCGGGCGGTACTTGCCGCTCAGGAATCCGGAGGCCAGCCCGTAGTAGGGAACCACCGCCAAGGCGTGCCGGGCGATTTCCGGAGCGAGTCGCTGCTCGTACTCGGCGCGTTCCATCAGGTTGTAGTGCGGCTGCAGGGCGACGTACCGGGCGAGTCCTTCGCGCTCGCTGTAGGCGAGCGAGGCCGCCAGCCGCTCGGGGCCGATGTTGGACGCCGCCAAGTAGCGGACCTTGCCCGCACGCACCAGGGCGTCCAGGGACGTGACGATCTCCTCGACCGGCACCGACGGGTCGTCGCGGTGGGTGTAGAAGAGGTCGATGCGGTCGGTGCCGAGACGGCGCAGGGACGCCTCGACGCACTCCCGGATGGCCCTGGCCGACAGGCCACTGTCCCAGCCGGCCTTGGTGGCGAGGACCGTGCGGTCCCGGGCTCCGCGGGCGGCGAGCCATCGGCCGATGATGCGCTCGGACTCGCCGCCGGTGTTCCCTGGAGCCCAGGCCGAGTACACGTCCGCGGTGTCGAGGAAATTGCCTCCCGCCTCCGCGTAGGCGTCGAGCACCGCGAAGGACTGCTTCTCGTCGGCTGTCCAGCCGAAGACGTTGCCGCCGAGCGCGAACGGGTGGACCCAAAGGCCCGAACCACCGAGCGGAACGTGCGCGGCGGGGGCGGTGAGCGGACGGTCCGTCATGCCGTGACCTCCTCGATCACCCGCTGCGAGCGGGCGGGGATCACCGCAGGGGTGTCCATGTCGCGTTTTCCGGCGATGGGGGCCGGGTCGTCGGCCGCGCGCACGTGCTCCGCGTCCGTGACTGCCACTGCTCTGATCACCGATGTTCCTTCCACGTGTTGCAAGCCGTTCCAGCGGCCCGGTCGGGTCGGCACCTCGTCACGCCGGACACACGGCGCCGGTCCCGCCCCATCAGAGAGCCCCGCAGGCACGTGGCGGTGTGCTGCACACGCTCAGGTTCCGGTTGGAGTACTCACGCTGTCCGGTGACCTCCGCGCCGAACCAGTCCGGGGGTTCGAAGGCCATCGCCTGGGTGGTGCTGTCGAACTCCACCTCGACGGTGAGGAGGCCGCTGAGGCTGCCCTCGTAGGTGTCGACGTACGCGGTGAGGCGGTTCTCCAGCGGGATCTCGGTGCGGACCTTGGCCAACCGGGCGCCTTCGGTGGCCGGCCACAGGAGGGCGAACTGGTCTTCGGCCAGGGTGATCTCGAACTCGGCCCGCTCCAGACCGCTGCCGTGTTTGACAGTCAGCGTGGCGGCGCTGTCCGTCCTGCGGATCCGTACCTCGGAGTCGCCACCGCGGGTGAGGTAGCCCTGGCTGATGGCCGTTGAGGCGACACCGGCTGATTGGGGGAGGTGATCGACCAGGAACTTGCGTTCGATCTCGCTCGGCATCCGTTTTCCTCTCCTTGTCGTCGTGTGCTGGGGTTGCCCGGCTTCGACCCGAGCGGGCCGCCGTACGGGGGTCAGGCCGCCGACAGGTCCCGTTCCGGCGCTCGGTGGTCGGGTATCCGCGCGAAGGGTGTCCATCGCAGCCCGATCACCATGCCCATCAGGCCCACTCCGGCTGCGGCCACCGCGACCGCGGGGCTCGTGGCGGCCGCGATCAGCCCGCCGGCCAGTGATCCGATCGGACCGGCGCCGTGCGACAGCAGACGCGCGCTCGCCGTGACCCGGCCCAGCGTCTCCGGCTTGGCGATTCGCTGGCGGGTGCTCACGGAGTGCGTGTTGTAGATACCCAGGCCTGCGGAGAAGGTGAAAATGCCGATTGTCACGACCGCGACGCGCACCGCAGTGGCGTTCGCCTCGACCGCCCCCGCCACCGCGAGCATCCCCGCGCCGACGGCGGCAAGACCGCACAGCATCGCGTTGACCGCGCCCAGCTTCTCGCCGATCCTGCGCGATCGGGCCGCTCCGGCGATTCCGCCCACCGCTCCGACCCCGTAGGTGACGCCGATGACGAAGGAGTTGAAGTGCAGCGACTGAACGGCGTAGAGGATGAACACCGCGCTGTAGAACTGGAAGAAGACGTTCGCCAGACCTGCGGCGAGGCTGAGGGTGAGCAGGACGCGCTCGCGGAACAGGTAGCTGAAGCCCTCCTTCGCCATGCTCCACCAGCTGCCGCGCGGCTGGCCGGTCTGCGGCCCGGAACCGGGCAGCGAGGCGATGAGGCTCCCTGACAGCAGGAAGCTGAGGGAGTCCGCGATGACGGCGTAGGGCGCCGTCAGGGCTTGGATGAGCAGGCCTCCGAGACCGGGGCCGGCGATGTCGGACACGGAGTAGCTGGCATTTACCGCGGCGTTCGCCGGAACCAGTTCCTCCTTGATGACGATGCTCGGGAGGATCGAGTGGTGTGCGACGTCGGCCACCGATTTGAGGCAGCCCACCGCCAGGGCGATGGCGTACATCCAGCCGATGGTCAGGCCGTCCGCCGCCGCGAGTGCCGGGACGGCCAGCAGGAGCAGCCCGCGGCCCAGGTCGGTCAGGACGTTGACGGAACGGGAGGAGTACCTGTCCGCGACCACGCCAGCGAAGGGGGTGACCACGAGGACGGGAAGCCCTTGGAGCGCCGCCAGGATGCCGAGCTGGGTGGGGGAGGCGTGCAGCTCGCCGACCGCCACCAGCGGCACTGCCAGGATCGTCACCTGGGATCCCAGGCCCGACGCCGTGATCGCGGTCCAGAACCTGGCGAAGTCCCTGTTGCGGAACGCGCCGGTCCGGCCGGCCGGGCGCGTCATGATCCACCCGTCATGAGATCGAGCGCGACCAGGGTGTCGAAGTAGGAGGCGATCTCGTCGAGCGGCACGGTCCGTCCCTCGGCTCCGAGCAGTCGCTGCGTCTCCTCGACCGCGTCCTGCTTGGTGCGGGCGTGCGACACCCCCCACAGCAGGGCGCCTTCACGGCTCAGCTGGACCGCCTCGGCGGCGGACCGGGTGGCGAAGAAGCCGTCGGCGAGCGGGATGAGCGCGAGTTCCGGATTACGCCGCCAGGTGTCGGGCCCGGCGGTCGTCAGCGGCTCGTAGCGGTACCCGGTGGCGGCCATGATCGTCAGGTCCTGGGCGAGCCGGATGTTGCGCTCGACCGCTTGGGTGGGATCGCCTGCCGGGTCCAGGCCGGTGAGGAGGTGCTGCATGACCGGTCCGAAGCGGTCGCCGACCGTGCGGTCCCACTTCAGCCAGAGCCACTTGGTCTTGATGTAGAGGTCGTCCTCGTCGCACAGGAAGGCCTCGGCGGCGCGGTAGAGCATCTCCCTCGACTGGTAGTCCGCTCCGGGGAGGTCCTGGTTCTGCAGGGCCCCGACCACGTCCTCGCTGAGGTTCTGCACGTCCACGCAGTGTCGTGCGGTGAGGACCCTGGCGAAGACGTCGCGCCGGTCGCGGAACTGCGACTGGAGCGCCGTGAGGCTGCCGTCGGCGTCGATGACGACCTCGCCGAGCAGGAACCGGGCGAGCGTGTCGATGCGGGAGCGCGAGGAGATCTCCAGCTGTCCGGGGTCCTGTGAGGTTGCCTCGAAGGCGGCGTAGGAGTCGACCCATTCCCGGAGCCGGACGAAGTCGATGCGCTCGACGTCCACCCGGTCGCCTTCGAACTCCAACTGCTCGGTGCGCAGCGAGTCGCCGGGGGCGACCACCACGAAGATGTCGATGTCGGAACGAGGCGAACCCAGGCCCGCGACCGGTGCGCCGCTCAGGTAGACGTGCTGGTAGCCGTGATCCTCGGCGAGCCATCGGGCGGCCCTGCGGCCTCGGTCCACGATCTCCACCAGCGCCTTACGGGACGCTTCGGGAAGACGGGCTGGTACTTCTGTGCTCATGATTGCCGGGCCTCTCGCCTCAGGGCACTTCGGTGGTGACGGCACAGGGTGCCGGGAGAGCGCATCTCCCGGCACCCTGGATGGCTAGGAGGGCTTAGGCCTCGAAGCGCTTGATGGAGACGATCTGAGCGACCTGACCCATGGTGGAACACCCCCCTTCCTCATCTGTGGTGCGTCACCCTGCCGGTCGGCAGGGCGAGTCCGGTGTCCTCAGCGCAGGCCGAGGATCTGGTGTGCGGCGGGCGAGAACCGGGCGCGGGTCTCGGCGCTCAGCAGCAGGTTCTGGTCGAGCTCCGGCTTCTGGTCCGCGCGGCAGAAGAACGAGTTGATGCCGGCCCGTGGGACGTCGTCGTGGTTGTCCGCGCCCCGGTGCCACAGGTGTGAGTTGAAGAAGATGACGTCGCCGGGTTCTGCCAGCACCGACACCTCGCCCTCGTAGGGCTCGTACGGGTCGGCCATGACCTGCTTGGGCACGTTCGCGAAGCGGTGGGACCCGGGGACGACGCGGGTGGCACCGTTCCTCTCGGTGAAGGGGTCGAGGGCCCAGATGGCGTTGCACACGCGGTAGTCGCCCTGGGCGGCACCCTCATACCAGTCCACGTGGAGCTTCTGACGGTGCTGGCCCGGGAGTTGGGAGCGCATGTTCAGCATGCTGAGGACGAAGTCGTCGCCCAGGACGTGCCGCGCCGCGGCGAGGATCAGTGGGTGGGTGAGGAAGACGTCGTAGACGACGTCCTTGTCGAGGAGGTTGTGCAGCCGGTGGGCACCGTCGTCGCACAGGGTGTACTCGTGCCCGGCCATCCTTCCCTCGGCCTCACTGATCCGGGCCAAGGACGCCTTGGCCGCGGCGATCTGCTCGGCGCCGAGGACGCCGGGAAGGACCGTGTAGCCGTTCTCGTCGAGGTCACTGCGCTGCTGCGGCGTCAGGAGCTGGTCTGTCACACCGAGCTGTGCGAGGTGGTCCGCGATGCTTCGCTCAACTGTCGTCATTGCTCATTTCCGTCCTTCAGGGTGGTTTGCGGGCGATCCGAAAGGAAGGGCCATGGACGCCGCGTGCAACTCACGGAGCTCGACGTGCGGAGGGAGGGCAAGCAGCCAGGCGATCACGTCACCCACGTCGGCCGGGTCCAGTGCGCCTGGGCGCCCTCCCGGGGTACCGGAACGGAAGCCGGTGTCCACCGCGCCCACGGCCAGGTGAGTGCAGCGCAGCCCGTCTGAGCGATGCTCCTCGCGGGCGACCTCCAGAAGTCCTCGCAACCCCCACTTCGAGGCGCAGTAGGCCGCCCTGCCCGGAAGGCCCGTCAAGCCCGAGTCCGACCCGACCGCGATGAGCTGGGGCGAGCGGGCCGACAGGAGCAGGGGCAGGGTGTGGGTGAGCGTCAGGTGTGCTCCGCGGAGGTTGGTCGCCAACGTGTCGTCCCAGAGCTCGTCGGGGTAGCGGAGCAGGGGGTGCCACTCCCCCACGCCGGCGTTGACGACGACTGCCCGCAGGCCTTGGTGCTCGGCGCCGAGTCGGGTGACCGCCGCTCGCACTTGGGCTGCGTCCCGGACGTCTACGCGCTGGATGAGGGCGTCCCCGCCCGCTCGCTCGCAGACGGCTCGCGCCTCCTCCAGGGCCGTCTGATCGCGTGCCCACAGCACGAGGGGCACTCCTTCACCGGCTAGCCGCTCCGCGGTCGCCCGGCCGATGCCGCGGCTGGCTCCCGTGAGCAGGACCCGGTCAGTCATGGCGGACCGCCAGCCGTTGGAGCGCCAGGGGAACGGGGACGACCGCAAGGCCGTGGTCCCGGAAGACGCCGGCAGCCGCCGCGTCCGACAGCGACGTCGTGGCCAGGCTGCCCACCAGCGGATGCTGCGCGCACTCTTTGACCACGTCCGGAGAGGCGAACGTCCGCGCCACCAGGACGTGGACCGTGCTCGCCCCGCTGCGTCCCAGAGTGTCGAGCGCCGCGCGGACCGTCGCGCCCGTGGTGAACTCGTCGTCGTAGACGAGGACGGTCCTGCCCTTCAGCGCCGGACGCTCCACGTCCACGCGGCGGGCCCGGTCATCGTGCCCGTCCCGCCGCTTGAGGACGACATCCCCCGAGACGCCCAGCGACTGGGCCAGCGCCGCGCAGGACCCGGCCCGACCGCGATCGGGCGCGACGACCGCGTCCACCCCGGCGAGGGTTCGCGCCCATTCGGACACGTCGTCGAGGATCGACAGTTCGTGGACCGGTCGGCGGGAGAAGCCGACCGTCTCCGGGCTGTGCAGCTCGAATGCGGCGTAGCGTTCGATCCCCGGGACGGCGTCGAGGAGCCGGAAGAGCGCCGCCGCACCGAGCGAGGAGCCGTCCTCGACCCGACTGCTTCGTGAATAGGGCAGGTACGGGACGATCACGGTCGCCCTGATCCGCGGGTTGGCGCGCCAGAGGCAGTCCATCGCCACGGAGAGCGCGAGGACGTTTTCCCCGACGGACCCCGTACCGGACCATAGGACGTCGATAGAGTCGGGAACCGCCGTCCGGGGAGCGACATACATGAGGTTGCCGTTGGAGAACTGCACCCTGCGCAGCGGGAACGGGCGCCAGAGGCGGGTGGCGGTCATGGCGTCGGCCAGGTGTTCATGCTGGTCACCGACGGCGATGGACAGCAGGGGCCTGCTCATCGGACCACCTCCACCTGCGGCAGCCGGGAAGGATCGATGTCGAGCCTGGTCCAGAGCGCCGGCAGGAGGCCCGGCTCGTGGTCGGCCACGATCTGGAGGGCGAGGGCGAGGGCCTTGACGTGGCCGACGGCCGTGCCTCCAACGGAGGTGATGGCACCGTCCCGGACGAGCCCTTGGCGGGCGGTGCACAGCCCCGACGCCGCCAGCGCTGCCGCCTTGCCGGTGTGCGTGGCTACCGTCCTGCCTTCCAGGAGGCCTCTGGCGGCCGGCACGAACGCCCCGGAGCAGACGGTGTAGGTACGCCGGCCAGCGCGTACGTGCTCGTCCAACAGGCCCATGACGGGCGTGTCGGCGTAGGTCGCCCGAGCGCCCTCTCCACCCGGTACGACGACGATGTCGTACCCGGACCTGCGCGGTGGGGTGGGGGACGACAGCTGGGTCTCCTCGACGTCGAAGGCCTTCGCCGGGCATTTCTCCAGGACCCTGACGATGGGCACAACGTCCAGGGGTTCCACCGGAACGGGCTGTGCGAGGAGCACAGTCCAGCGGCTCATGGCATCCGCCTGAGCATGAACAGGGCCGAGTCGTCCGACGGCCAGGCAGAGACCTGGGCCGCGCTGAGACCGGCGCGCGCGGCAAGCCCGGTGAATTCGTCCGCGTCCGGGGTGAACTGGCGGTAGCACGTTCGCATGACGGTGTCGCCCCGGCAGATCTCGACAGACATGTGCTCGCTCGAGGCTCCGGGGTGCCACGTGCGGTGCTTGGCGACGGACCCGGCGGGGAAGGTGTGGTGCCACCGGGTCCGCCGGCTGCGGCGTTCCGGCGTGAAGATCTCGGCCGAGAGAACGCCGTCCGGGCGGAGCGCTGCGCCGATGCGCTTGAGGAGGCGCAGACCTTGCTCGCGGGTGGCGGCGAAGCCGAAGGAATTCCCCAGCATCAGCGACAGCGACTGGCCCGGGGGAAGGTCCACGGTGTGGACATCACCCGTGCGGGTCGTGATGTGCCCGCTCAGCCCGTGGGTCTCGGCCCTGTCGGCGAGGACCCCGAGGAGGGAGGGAAGCCGGTCCAACGCGGTCACGTGCCATCCGCGGCGCGCGAGTTCGATACTGTGCCGTCCCTGGCCGCACATGAGGTCCAATGCCCTGTCCCCTCCTTCCGCGTCTGCTGCTGCCAGGACGAGATCGATCTCGGCGCGTGTCGCCGACACGTCCACCGGCCGGTACTCGTCGTAGAGGTCGTCGAGAAGATCGAAGTAGGTTTCGGTCATGCACTCGCCGACACAGGTGAGTTCACCGAGTCCGGTCATCGCGCAACCCTCGGCGGTTCGGCCCGGCCCGCTGCGTTGAGCCGCGGCACGACGGCGTTCCACACCGTGTCCAGTACCTGGTCCGCCGGATCCTGCGTGCTCAGGACGAGTCCTCCGTTGTCGTCGGCGAGCCGGCGGAACGCATCCCGGTTCCGCTGGACGAACGACCTCTGCTGATCCCATCGCCGACTGTCCGCGCCGTCCCGGCTGACCACGCGGTCCAGGAGGACCTCGGTCGGCGCGTCCAGCACCACGAGCACGTCCGGTGCGATGATCCGCGAGTACAGCGCCCGCAGGTCGTCCTGGTCAATCTCACGGGTTGTCAGGTAGTGGGCGACGAGGGACAACAGGTACCGGTTGGACAGTACGCAACGTCCGGCGGACAGGGCCGGCTTGATCACGTTCTCCTGCTGGTCGATCCGATCGGCAAGGCCGAAGAGCGCCAGGGCGAGCGGGTGCAGGGCTCCGGTCGCCCCGACCATGTTCGCCTGCACGCGGCGGTCGCCGCGCCACCAGTCCGTGGGCTGCATGATGAGGTCGGTGGGTGCACCGTGCTCGGAGAGCCGCGCCAGGAGACCTGTCTCCAGCGTGGTCTTGCCCGAACCGTCGGGACCGCACATCACGATCAGCGTGCCCGGCTCGTCGTGCTGACTCAAGTTCAGACGCATGAGTGCTCCCCCTGTCCGTCCGATGTGGCCGCGGCCTTCCCTCCGAGCAGGTCCCGGGCCGCGGGATGGGCACGCCTGCTGAGTGCGCCGAGCAACGCCGCCCGCCCCGGTAGGGAGACGGCGCCACCGACGTTCTCCACCACCACGGCCGCGGCCGCGGCCGCCAGCCTGGCGGCATCCAGCAGTGACCCCCCTGCCCCGAGACCGACCGCAAGCGCGGCGGTGAACGTGTCGCCCGCCGCCGTGGTGTCGGTCTCCTTCGCGGGAACCGCCGGGACCGTCACGGTCCCCCCTCCGTCGGCGATCCAGCAGCCCGCGGCGCCCTTGGTCACCACCAGGGCGGCGAGTTGTTCCCGCAATTCGGCGACCCGGGCGGGGCCGCCGATGTCGCCGAACTCCGTCTCGTTGCACACGAGGACGACTCGCCGATCCGCCATGAGGATCAGGGGCAGCGCGTCGGCGATACCACCGCCGGGGTTGGCCACGACCAACCGGCCGGCTGCGGCGGCTATGGCCGAACGCAGGACACGGTGGGGCGGGTCGAACACGAGTAGCGGGCCCGCCCCTGGCGGAACCTCACCGATCGCGTCGTTGGCGCCACACTCAAGCATCATGTGGTGCATGCGGGGCCCGTTGACCACCACGGCCCGGCCGGTCGCCGCATGCGGTACCCGCTGGACGGCCGTCAGGTCCACGCCCTCCCGGGCAAGTGAGGCGACCGCGGCGTCTCCGTCGGCATCCGTACCGACCGCGCCGACCAGCCTAACCGCGCTGCCGAGCCGAGCCAGTGCTACTGCCGCGTTGGCGGCGTGTCCACCCAGCGACTGCGTCCAGCCGGTGATCCGGGAGGTACCATCGTGGCGAGGGTCCGCTGACGTCCTCAAGACGATGTCCGTGTTGATGCCGCCAGCGACGGTGAACCACGGAAGGCTGTTCACCGCTGCTCCTTCGGTGGTTCCGCCGCGACGACCGCCAGCGCGCTCACCTCGACCAAGTGCCCGGGAACCACCAGTCCGGCGACGATCACCACGGTGCTGGACGGCGGTGTGATCTGTGCGAACACCCGGTTGCGTACCTTGTTGAAGCCCTCGAAGTCCTCACGGTCGGTCAGGTAGACGGTGACCGACAGCAGGTCCGCCAGACCGGCGCCCGCTTCGGCCAGCACCTGCTGGAGATTGTCGAAGACCTGCTCCGTCTGACGCACGACGTCGCCCAGACCAACGGTCTCACCGGTGCTGTCGACAGCCACCTGGCCGGTGACGCTCACCAGCCGCGTGCTGGCGGTCTCCACCTCGACGCCGGGCACGTAACGGCCGATGGGCGCGCCGAACGCCTCGGGTATCAGAGCCCTCATCGGCCGGCCCTCTCCATCGGTCGTGCGGACCGGGCCTCCCAGCGTGCGAGGACGTCGGCCCCCCCGCCACTACTGAGGCTCTCCTCGGCCAGCACGAGCCCCGCCTCCAGGCTGCCGACGCGGTCCGCGACGAGCAGGGTCGCCGCGGCGTTCAGCAACACGATCTCGCGCTGGGGCCGTGTGGACGTGCCCGTCAGTACGGACCGGGTGATGGCCGCGTTGAAGGTAGCGTCGCCACCCGTCAGGTCCCCCAGGGTGGCCCGGGCCAGGCCCAGGCCGCGGGCATCGATCTCGAACTCCCGGACACTGCCGTCACGGACTTCGGCGACGTGCGTGACGGCAGTGGTCGACACTTCGTCCAGTCCGTCCTCGGCGTGAACCACCCATGCTCGGCGCGTCCCGGCTGCCGCCAGCGCATCCGCTACCACTGGCAGGTAGCGCCGGTCGTAGATCCCGGTGACGTGACGCTCGATGCGGGCGGGGTTGCACAGCGGGCCGAGCAAGTTGAAGACGAAGCGCAGGCCGATCTCTCGGCGCAGGCCGATCAGGTGCCGCATGCCGGTGTTGAACGCGGGGGCGTGCATGAACGAGACGCCGATCTCTTCGAGGCACGCCCGTACGTCGCCCGCCTCCGTGGACGGCCGCACACCGAGGGCCGTCAGGACATCGGTGCTGCCGGACTGGCTCGACACCGCGTTGGTCCCGTGCTTCGCGACGGGAACGCCTGCACCGGCCACCACGAACGCGGCCGTGGTGGAGATGTTGAACACACGCGCACTGGGCCCGTCACCACCCGTGCCGCACATGTCCACGGCCCGGTGGCGCAGTTCACCGAGGTCGACCTCCAGCGCCTCCGCACGCAGGACCCTCAGGAAGCCGCCGATCTCCGTCGCGCTCTCACCCTTCAATCGAAGCGCCACAGCGAAGGCACCGAACTGCGCGGGTGTGAAGTCTGCGTCGATCAGTGCGCGCATGGCTGCGGCTGCTTGCTCCTCGGCGAGGTCCTTCCCCTCCGACAGCACCAGCAGCGCGTCCTTGAGAGCTGCGCCGGTCGTCACGAGAGCCCCCCGAGCTGGTCCAGCTGCTTCACGAATGCGTCGCACTGACGGTCCAGCGCCGCCGGGGAAACGTCCAGGTCTCCGAGCGGCGGGGACTTCAAGAGGGAACCGGCTCCTTCAACGGGCCCCGCGTGGCCTGCACGGTGGGCGAGAGCCGCAATGCGCACCAGATCGACGATCACGCCGGCCGCGTTGCTCGAGTCCTGAACCGTCAGCTTCAGCTCAAGCGTCGCGGGAACGCCGCCCCATCCCTTGGCTTCCACGTGGATATAGCCGACCTTCTGGTCACCGAGGACGGGCAGGAAGCCTCCAGAAGGCACGACGGACACGGTCTCCGCCGACATCGCGCCCAGGGCGTTGTGCTTCGACTGCTTCTTGGTATCGCCACGCACCAGCAGGTTCTTGAAGTCGGCGTTGCCACCCAGGTTCACCTGGTAGCTCCGCTCGATCTGCAGGCCGCGCCCGGCGACCAGCTCAAGGAGCGTCCGGTGCACCACGGAGGACCCGATATGGCTCGCGAGGTCGTCACCAACGACCGGGACACCCGCCCTGGCGAACTTCTCAGCCATATCCGGATCCCGGGCGATGAAATCCGGAGTGCAGTTCACGAATGCAACACCGGCCCTGATCGCGCACTCGGCGTAGAACCTGACGGCATTCCGGGAACCGGTCGGCAGGGAGTAGAGGAGAACCTCGGCACCACTCGCCGATATGTCATCCGCGACATCGTCGATTGTTCGATCTGCAGCGATCGGATCCACCACGTCCGCAAGATGCGGAGGAACTCCGTCGAGCACCACGCCCGAAGAGACCCGGACTTCCCCGACGGTGATCTCCGAAACGATACGCGGGTAGTTGTTCGGGGCCGCAAACACGGCCTCCCGCAACGGAAGGCCCACCTTGCCTCGCGCGACATCGAAAGCCGCCACGAAGTCCAGGTCGGTCACATGCAGTCCGCCCAGATCAGCACGGGACACCCCCGGGAGCTCGGCATTCGGGTCTCTTCGGGCCATCTCCCGATAGAGCTGTACCCCCTGAACGAGAGCCGAGATGTTGTTGCCGACGCCAACAACTGCTATTCGAGCCGGCTTCACGGACCCTCCCCAAGCTCCAGCACGTTCGACGAGTCGCAGAATTTCTGACAGTGCATCAACTAGCCAGAATGACAGGCCGGTTGGCGACTCATGTCATGATCATGCCCAACACCAGGAGGGCGGTCAACACCGTCTTGATCACTGAGACGCGAAACCCCGCACCGGGGGCTGGAGTTGAGGTTAAACGTCATGTTCACATCGGCAGGGATGCGACACGCCGGGCGCAACCACACGGTCTTCGAAAGGAAGACAAGCGCCCCGGTCACCGTCACCCGACACCCCACCCCGGGCGGCCGCAGCCGCCCGGGCCCACAGCGCCGTACGACGCCGGCTCCGTCACGGCCGGCCGTCCGCCAGCATCAGGCGACGTAGTCGACCTGCCTCGGGCGGGGCCAGTCTCGAAGGCGACGCCTTCGTATCCAAGGTCACCGTCTGACTGCCTTACGGAGCGCCTCCGCTCAGGCGGAGGGGCCGACAGCGACCCAAGCGACCGAGCACCGCGCTCCTCCACTCAACTGGAGGGACACTCACATGTACTTAGGTGCCGCATCAGGCAACGTTGGCCCTGTCTTGCCGTATCGCATGGTTGCTGCGCAGGGCGGCATCGGGCTGTTGCCCGGACCATCGGAGAACACGCTGGGTATGACGAAGGTCAACCGTGAGGGCCGTGGCACAGGTACACGGTCAGAGCGATGGCACCGGCCAGGGGACCCAGCAGCGCGAACCGGGCGGAGCGGACGAGACGACGGATGCCAGGGGCGAAGTAGAGGGGTGTCACGACGGCTGCAATGAGGCCGACTTGGAACCTACGTGGTGCCCTGTCTCTGCACTTCAGCTAGTACGCCGACAAGCGCGAACTCAACGACGAGCACTATGTCGACGACCACGCCCTCGCCCGGATCCCCGCCGCCCTGCCCCTGCTCGGGCTCGCCCGCGACGAGCAGATGCTTCTCACCCGCGGCGACGGACAGCAGGTCACCGCCCGCGGCTTCGATGACCCGCAGGCCATGCGCATGATCCTGCTGCAGATCCTCACCGGGAGGCGGGCCAGCTAGATCCGCACCAGCCGCTTCGACTGCCTCTCTCCGGTCCCCGACCGGGCCGTCGACGCCGCTGAGGGCGAACAGATCGCCCGCTTCCACTACGCGCAGAGCAAGATCGATATCACGCCGGACAACATCCTCGTCGACGCCGAGGTCGTCGCGGTCATCGAGGAACAGCGGCAGTGGGTCCGTGACCGTTTACCCCGGCATCGTCCCGCGCCACCTGTTCCTGCAGCGGACCGGCAACCGGCACAGCGACAAGCCCTACCCGTCGGGGACCTACAACTGGATGCTCCGCGAGTTCAGCAAGAAGATCACCGACAGCAAGGGCAAGCCCGTCGGACTGAGCCACACCCACCGCTTCCGCCACACCAAGCTGACCCGGCTCGCCGAACTCGGACTGCCCGTCCACGTGCTTGATGCGCTACGCCGGGCATACCACCCCGTCGATGGCGATGCACTACGTCGCCGCCCGCCAAGAACACGCTGAGCAGGCGATCCTGGCCACCGCGAAACTGAGGGCGGACGGCACCCACGTCACCTTTTCCCACGACGACCACGACAGCCTCCACCTGTTCAACCGGGTCGACAGGTTCCTGCCCCACGGGTGGTGCCTGCTACCGCCGCTGCAGACCTGCGACAAGGGAAACGCCTGCCTGACCTGCTCGGTCTTCGTCACCGGCGCCTCTCACCGGACCGCACTTCAGCGGCAGTTGGCCGAGACCGAGGCCTTGATCAACCGCAGCACCACCGCATTCCAAGAGCGACACGGACGCCCGATACTCGAGGACAACGTCTGGCTCCTCCAGCGGCGGGCCGAGTACGCGGCCCTCACCAAGCTGCTGGACACCCTCCGATCCAAGCCCGGACGCGCCGTCCAGGGCGCCGGCTGCGGATTGACCAGCCTGCGGTGTCCGGCCTTTCTGTCGACGGCGATCTGGGTGGAGGCCTGAGTGTCGGCCATCAGGTAGGTGAGTTTGCCGCCTGCGGTGGTGTTGCCTTCGGTAGTGCGCATCGCGACGGTGGTGGCGCCGAGGGTGTAGTGGCGGGTGGCGCTGATGTTGGTGCCGTCGGTGGTGCGCAGTTCGGTGCCGCCGAGGGAGGCGACGGTTTCTTGGGAGGTGACGCGGACGAGGAGATTGCCGTCGGCGTCGTAGGTGTAGCGGGTGAGCTTGCTGCCCCGGGGTCGACGGTTTTGACGGTGGCGAGCTACCCGAGTTTGGTCCAGGTGTAGTCGGTGGTGGTGCCTTCGGCGCGCTGCTGGTACGCCTTGGTGGACCGTGGCGCTCTGCCTCGGCCTGACCCTGATCGTCACGTCACTGCAACTGGTGTTCCCTCAGGAGTCCCAGGCCCGGCTCGCCTGGTGGAAAGACCGCCGCGAGTACCTGCAAGCGCGGCGCGAATCCTGTCGCCGCAGGGATCCCTAGGGGACCGAGCCTCGACTCGGTCCTGCCTTCTGGGACGCCTTCCACACGAGAGACGGGAGGTCAGCTGAGCATCGCACGAAGGTCCATCGTCCACGGATGCTGTAGACCAAAGCGGCGCTCGAACACCGGAAGAGCCTTCTGGAGCAGGTCGCGACTCTCGTCGGCGTGGCCGATCCGCAGTAGGACGGCGGCCAGGGCCCGCATGGTCACGGCTGAGTCCGGGTGGCCGGCGCCGAGGGCCGCAGTCCTAGTGCCGAGCGCGGCGCGCAGATCGGCGGCGGCCCCCGTGTCGTCGCCGCGCGTGTGGCGCAACTCGCCGAGCAGATGCAGCGTACGGCCGTACTCCGCGTCCTGCGGCGTACTCAAAAGGTCGCGGGCGTGCTCGAACAGGTTCTGTGCCTCGTCCAGCCGGCCCTCCTGCTGCGCGACCAACCCGAGATTGCGTACGGTCACGGCGTAGTCGCGGCCCAGTTCGCCCTGGAGGTCGCGCCGGATCTCCAACGCCTCCCGCAGGCACCGGTCGCCCGCGCCGGGCTCGCCGCCGAGTGTGAGACTGACGCCGAGGTTGTTGAGCACCCGAGCTCGCAGAACGAGATTCGAGCGCGACGCTGCCTCGTCGCCGAGCAGGGCCAACGCCTTGCGGTAGTGCTCCGCGGCGGCCTCGTACTCGCCGAGCCGTTCGCCGATCATCCCCAGGTTGTTCAGCGTCGTCGCTTCCGCGCCGCCGCGACCAAGGGCCATGCCGTACAGCCGACGAGCCGCCACGTAGTCACCGGCCATCCATAACGCGAATCCCAGGTTGTTCAGTTCGGTCCCGGAGGCGGCGGCCAGCAGGTCCTCGTCTTGCACCGTATCGCCGGATGCACCGGAAATCTCCATGAGCCGGGCGGCGCCGGCCAGATCACCCTCCGCGAGGGCGTAGCAGCTGGCATGGACGGCGGCAGACAGCGTGCGCGGGTGCCGGGCGCCCAGCGCGGCCTGGTACAGCTCCAGCGCTCTCTCGTTGTGCCGCCGGGCCGCGGCGCGCTCGCCCCCCTGGTGCAGGACGTTGCCCAGCATCATGTGGCTCAACGCGGTGGCCGTGGGATCACATCGCCCACCCAGCGACTCGCGGATGTCGACCGCCCGCCGCGCCAGGTCCGTGGCGGTGGCGAGATCACCGCGTTCGACGGCGATTTGGGCGAGGTTCAAGATCGTGACGCTCGTCGGGTACGCGTCCGGGCCCAGTGCCCTCAGCCGGATGTCGAGGGCCTCGCGCAGATACGGCTCGGCGAGGTCCATGCGGCCGCTGCCTATCTGCAGCTGGCCGAGGTTGTCCAGCGTGGCCGCCAGGTTGGTGGCCTCCCGGCGCGGATCCCACAGGCGCCGGGCCCGTTCCAGATAGGGCTCCCCCAGAACCCGAGTGGGCCCACCGAGATAGGCGTAACCGAGGTCGTTCAGGTCCTTCGCGGTCTCCGGCGCGTCAACGCCGAAGATTTCCTCCCGGATGGACAAAGCCTGCTGGAGCCACCACACGGAGCCGTCGCGGTCGCTGCGGCGGCCCAGGTAGAGGCCGAGGACGTTGGCGAGCGCCGCGGCGGCGAGGTCCCGACGCGGCAGGGCCCGTTCGGTCAGCACGCGCAGGTGCGGTTCTAAGGC
>NZ_JBHYKH010000171.1:0-16543 GCF_042741275.1 Streptomyces sp. NPDC058964 | reverse complement strand
CCACAGCCCGGGTGTCGCGCGCCTCCATCGGGGGTGCGGGCCCCCAGGGGTCAACCCCGGGGGGGCGCCTTTCGTCTTGTCCGCCGCCGCATGCCGCCACGGTTCCGCGGGCACACCGGCAGGGCCACGGACCTCCCGGTGTTCGATTACCTGCCGGGTTACGGCCGCTCTCCACAGATTCGGTGACTTTCTTCCGTCCACATCCTGGGGACTGCGAAGTTGTCCAGATCGTGTCCACAAGGGAGCCTGTTGAAAGACCATCAGACCAGGTCACCGGGTTGTGGATTCGTGGACGACGGATCTCCACAGACTGTGGACAAAGCGGAGATCCACAGACTGTGCACGGAGTTGTCCACCGGCAGCCCACAGGCTGGGGCCGGTTGTCCCCAGTGATTCCCGGTTTCTCCACATGGCTGTCCACTGTTCGGCAACCCGACGCACCGGATCACCGCGTCGAGTGAAAGCCGTCACACCAAGGTGCCGGGTTGGGGTGTGGGAAACGTGGGTAAACCTGGGGACGCAGCTGGGGAGAACTGCCCTCGGCCTGTGGGCGGTGTGTGCAGAACTTTCTGTTCTCCACAGATACGCCTGGTTGTCCACTGCTGTCACCCACAGGACCGGTGGACAAAATTTCCGCGCTGAGCTGGGCAAACGTGGTTATCCACGGTATCCACAGGCCCTACTACTACTCCCGACTAGAGAGAGTGCGGAATCCGTTTCGAAGCGGGGCCTGTGCACAACTCGCTGTTTCGAGCCCGACCGCCCCTCGGCACGACTTGACCCCGACAGGCACCTACTGTCAGCGCGGTGCGTCAGACTGGTCCCCGGTGTCCTTCCCGCCGCAGTGGGCGGTGACACCGGGGCGAAGGGCTCAGTAGCAACAGCAGGAGGCGGCTTACGGTGAAGATCCGGGTGGAACGCGACGTACTCGCGGAGGCAGTGGCCTGGGCGGCACGCAGCCTTCCGGCCCGTCCGCCGGCGCCTGTCCTCGCCGGCCTGCTGCTGAAGGCCGAGGACGGGCAGCTGAGCCTGTCCAGCTTCGACTACGAGGTCTCCGCCCGGGTGTCGGTGGAGGCCGAGGTCGAGGAGGAGGGCACCGTCCTCGTCTCCGGGCGTCTGCTCGCCGACATCTCCCGCGCCCTCCCCAACCGGCCGGTGGAGATTTCCACAGACGGTGTACGGGCGACGGTGGTCTGCGGCTCCTCGCGGTTCACACTCCACACCCTGCCTGTGGAGGAGTACCCGTCCCTGCCGCAGATGCCGAACGCGACCGGCACGGTCCCCGGCGAGGTCTTCGCCTCCGCCGTGCAGCAGGTCGCCATCGCCGCGGGCCGCGACGACACGCTGCCGGTCCTCACCGGTGTGCGCATCGAGATCGAGGGCGACACGGTCACCCTGGCGTCCACCGACCGCTACCGCTTCGCGGTCCGCGAGTTCCTGTGGAAGCCGGAGAACCCGGACGCCTCCGCGGTCGCCCTGGTGCCCGCCAAGACGCTCCTGGACACCGCCAAGGCGCTCACCAGCGGCGACAGCGTGACCCTGGCGCTGTCCGGTTCGGGCGCGGGCGAGGGCCTGATCGGTTTCGAGGGCGCCGGACGCCGGACGACCACGCGTCTGCTGGAGGGCGACCTCCCGAAGTACCGCACGCTGTTCCCGACCGAGTTCAACAGCATCGCCGTGATCGAGACCGCCCCCTTCGTGGAGGCCGTCAAGCGCGTCGCCCTGGTCGCCGAGCGGAACACCCCGGTGCGGCTCAGCTTCGAGAAGGGCGTGCTCATCCTGGAGGCGGGCTCCAGCGACGACGCACAGGCTGTGGAAAGGGTGGACGCGCAGCTGGACGGCGACGACATCTCGATCGCCTTCAACCCGACGTTCCTGCTGGACGGCCTGAGCGCCATCGACTCCCCGGTGGCCCAGCTGTCGTTCACGACGTCCACCAAGCCCGCGCTCCTCAGCGGCAAGCCGGCGGTGGACGCCGAGGCGGACGAGGCCTACAAGTACCTGATCATGCCGGTGCGGCTCAGCGGCTGACGGCCGCGCCCCGCCAGCTCCGTCGGATGAAGCCGCAGGTGAGGGCATACGTATGAGCGCGTATGCCCACAGATGTGCGTGAGCGTCCGGGTTTAGGCTCGGACACAGGTACGAACGTGCCCCACACGCCACACAGCAACCTAAGGAACAACTCTGATGGAGCTCGGTCTCGTCGGCCTCGGCAAGATGGGCGGCAACATGCGCGAGCGGATCCGCCGCGCGGGCCACACCGTCATCGGATACGACCGCAACGCGGACCTCGCCGATGTCCACAGCCTCGATGAGCTTGTGGGCAAGCTCTCGGGCCCGCGCGTGGTCTGGGTGATGGTCCCGGCCGGCGAGGCCACCCAGTCCACGATCGACCGGCTCGCCGAGCTCCTGGAGCCCGGCGACGTGGTCGTGGACGGCGGAAACTCCCGCTGGACGGACGACGAGAAGCACGCCGAGGAGCTGGCCGCCAAGGGCATCGGCTTCGTCGACTGCGGCGTCTCCGGTGGCGTCTGGGGCCTGGAGAACGGCTACGCGCTGATGTACGGCGGCGACGCCGAGAACGTCGCCAAGGTGCAGCCGGTCTTCGACGCGCTCAGGCCGAAGGGCGACTTCGGCGCGGTGCACGCGGGCAGGGTCGGGGCGGGCCACTTCGCGAAGATGGTCCACAACGGCATCGAGTACGCGATGATGCAGGCCTACGCCGAGGGCTGGGAGCTCCTGGAGAAGGTCGACTCCGTGACCGACGTCCGTGAGGTCTTCCGCTCCTGGCAGGAGGGCACCGTCATCCGTTCCTGGCTGCTCGACCTCGCGGTGAACGCGCTCGACGAGGACGAGCACCTGGAGGAGCTGAGGGGCTACGCACAGGACTCCGGCGAGGGCCGGTGGACTGTGGAAGCCGCCATAGACAACGCGGTACCGCTTCCCGCGATCACCGCGTCGCTGTTCGCGAGGTTCGCCTCCCGGCAGGAGGACTCGCCGCAGATGAAGATGATCGCCGCGCTGCGGAACCAGTTCGGCGGCCACGCGGTCGAGAAGAAGTAGTCCACACCCTGGGGATGCCGCCCTGGCATCCTCGGGGACGGCCCGGTCGTCCACAGCCTGGGGACACCGGAAGCACCACGTTGGGGGAGGTCGGCGAAACGACCATGCACGTCACGCACCTTTCGCTGGCCGACTTCCGCTCGTACGCCGGGGTCGAGGTCCCGCTCGACCCCGGCGTCACCGCCTTCGTCGGTCCCAACGGGCAGGGGAAGACGAACCTCGTCGAGGCCGTCGGCTACCTCGCCACTCTCGGCAGCCACCGTGTGTCCTCCGACGCTCCGCTGGTCCGTATGGGCGCCGACCGCGCGATCGTGCGGGCTCGGGTCAGACAGGGCGAGCGGGAGCAGCTGGTCGAGCTGGAGCTGAACCCCGGTAAGGCGAACCGTGCCCGGATCAACCGGTCCTCGCAGGTCAGGCCGCGTGACGTGCTGGGGATCGTGCGGACGGTCCTGTTCGCCCCCGAGGACCTGGCCCTGGTCAAGGGCGACCCCGGTGAGCGGCGGCGCTTCCTCGACGAGCTGATCACCGCCCGCTCCCCGCGCATGGCGGGGGTCCGTTCCGACTACGAGCGGGTCCTCAAGCAGCGGAACACTCTGCTGAAGACGGCCGCGCTGGCCCGTCGGCACGGCGGCCGGTCCATGGACCTGTCCACACTGGACGTGTGGGACCAGCACCTGGCCCGGGCCGGTGCCGAGCTGCTCGCCCAGCGCCTCGACCTGATCGCCGCGATCCAGCCGCTGGCCGACAAGGCCTACGAACAGCTGGCACCCGGCGGCGGTCCCGTCGCGCTGGAGTACAAGCCGTCCGCGCCCGGCGAGGCCCACGCGCGTGAGGACCTGTACGCCCAGCTGATGGCGGCCCTGACCGAGGCCCGCAAGCAGGAGATCGAACGGGGCGTCACGCTCGTGGGCCCCCACCGCGACGATCTGGTTCTCAAACTCGGTCAGCTGCCGGCCAAGGGGTACGCCTCCCACGGCGAGTCCTGGTCCTATGCGCTGGCGCTGCGCCTTGCCTCGTACGACCTGCTGCGCGCGGAGGGCAACGAGCCGGTGCTGATCCTCGACGACGTGTTCGCCGAGCTGGACGCCCGGCGCCGGGAACGGCTGGCCGAGCTGGTCGCACCCGGTGAGCAGGTCCTGGTGACCGCCGCGGTCGACGACGACGTACCGCTCGTACTGGCAGGGGCGCGGTATTCCGTGTCCGGCGGGACGGTGGAGCGCGTATGAGCACCGACGAACCCACCCCGCAGGGAGCGGGGAAGAGCCCCGAGCCCTCCGGAGTCGACCTCGCGCGCGTGGCGCTGCGCGCCGCGAAGGAGCAGGCACGTGCGCGGGGCGCCGCGGCTCAGCAGAAGAAGCAGGCCCGGCGCGGCGGCCTGCGCTCCGGCGCGCGCGCCGACGGCCGCGACCCCATGGCGCTCGGCGCGGCGATCAACCGGCTGATCAACGAGCGTGGCTGGGAGACCCCGGCAGCGGTGGGCGGGGTCATGGGCCGCTGGCCGCAGATCGTCGGCGAGGACCTGGCCAAACACTGCGTACCGCAGCGTTACGACGAGGACGAGCGCGTCCTGACCGTGCAGTGCGACTCCACGGCGTGGGCGACGCAGCTGAGGCTGCTCGCCCCGACCCTGGTCGCCCGCCTCAACGAGGACCTCGGCCAGGGCGCGGTGCGGCTGATCAAGGTGCTCGGCCCGGGCGGTCCCGCCCGTCGTTACGGCTCTTTGCGTGCCCCGGGCAGCACGGGACCCGGCGACACCTACGGGTGACTTACCTCACGTGCCGGAGCGGGCGTGTGCTCTTGTCGTACAACCGCACGCGGTTGCGAATCCGGACCTGACCCCGGAGTAGCCAAGGGTTGACAGCCGGAAGCGCTGAGTGCCTCCGTGAGCCTCTTGGAGCCCCCATCCGTATATCGGGACCCGGTCGGGACCGGTTCAGGGCGGCACATGGGGACTCAGGTACCGGCAAACCCCCATCACTGTCGGCGCTACCGGTAGACTGGAAGCCAATCCCGCCCCACTCGTGGGGACCGCCCGGGAAAAGCTGAGCAACGCTGATCAAGGCTTACCAACGCAACATGCCGCAGCCGCTCCGGCAACCCGCCGACGAGCCCGGCTCGTGCTGTGCCAGAAAGGGCGCTTCGTGGCCGATTCCGGCAACCCCAACGAGAACATCCCGTCCACCGACGCCGGCGCGAACGGTGAGGTCACCGCCTCGTACGACGCCAGCGCCATCACCGTCCTCGAAGGGCTGGACGCGGTCCGCAAGCGGCCGGGTATGTACATCGGCTCCACCGGCGAGCGCGGTCTGCACCACCTGGTCTACGAGGTCGTCGACAACTCGGTCGACGAGGCGCTGGCCGGGCACGCGGACACCATCGACGTGACGATCCTGGCCGACGGCGGCGTGCGCGTCATCGACAACGGCCGTGGCATCCCGGTGGGCATCGTCCCCTCCGAGGGGAAGCCCGCCCTGGAGGTCGTCCTGACGGTGCTGCACGCGGGCGGCAAGTTCGGCGGCGGCGGCTACGCCGTCTCCGGCGGTCTGCACGGCGTCGGCGTCTCCGTCGTGAACGCGCTGTCCAGCAAGGTGTCGGTGGAGGTCAGGACCGACGGCCACCGCTGGACGCAGGACTACAAGATGGGCGTCCCGACGGCCCCGCTCGCCCAGCACGAGGCGATCGACGAGACCGGCACCTCGGTGACCTTCTGGGCCGACGCGGACATCTTCGAGACCACCGAGTACTCCTTCGAGACGCTTTCGCGGCGCTTCCAGGAGATGGCGTTCCTCAACAAGGGTTTGACGATCAAACTCACTGACGAGCGCGAGTCGGCGAAGGCCACGTCCGGGGCGGACGAGGCGGGCGCCGACGAGAAGGCCGAGGTCAAGACCGTCACGTACCACTACGAGGGCGGCATCGTCGACTTCGTGAAGTACCTGAACTCCCGCAAGGGGGACGTGGTCCACCCCACCGTGATCGACCTGGAGGCCGAGGACAAGGACAAGAGCCTGTCCCTCGAGGTCGCGATGCAGTGGAACAGCGGCTACAGCGAGGGCGTGTACTCCTTCGCGAACATCATCCACACCCACGAGGGCGGTACCCACGAAGAGGGCTTCCGCGCCGCGCTGACCTCGCTGATCAACAAGTACGCCCGGGACAAGAAGCTGCTGCGGGAGAAGGACGACAACCTCACGGGTGACGACATCCGCGAGGGTCTGACCGCGATCATCTCGGTGAAGCTGAGCGAGCCGCAGTTCGAGGGCCAGACCAAGACCAAGCTGGGCAACACGGAGGCGAAGACCTTCGTCCAGAAGGCCGTCTACGAGCACCTCAACGACTGGCTGGACCGCAACCCCAACGAGGCGGCGGACATCATCCGCAAGGGCATCCAGGCGGCCACCGCGCGCGTGGCGGCCCGCAAGGCCCGTGACCTCACCCGCCGCAAGGGCCTCCTGGAGAGCGCGTCCCTGCCGGGCAAGCTGTCGGACTGCCAGTCCAACGACCCGACCAAGTGCGAGATCTTCATCGTCGAGGGTGACTCCGCCGGTGGTTCGGCCAAGTCCGGCCGCAACCCGCAGTACCAGGCGATCCTCCCGATCCGAGGCAAGATCCTCAACGTCGAGAAGGCGCGGATCGACAAGATCCTGCAGAATCAGGAGATCCAGGCGCTGATCTCCGCCTTCGGCACGGGCGTGCACGAGGACTTCGACATCGAGAAGCTCCGCTATCACAAGATCATCCTGATGGCGGACGCCGACGTCGACGGCCAGCACATCAACACCCTGCTGCTGACCTTCCTGTTCCGCTTCATGCGGCCGCTGGTCGAGGCCGGGCACGTGTTCCTGTCCCGTCCCCCGCTCTACAAGATCAAGTGGGGCCGTGACGAGGTCGAGTACGCGTACTCCGACCGTGAGCGCGACGCTCTGCTGGAGCTGGGCCGTCAGCGCGGCAAGCGCGTCCGCGAGGACTCGATCCAGCGCTTCAAGGGTCTCGGCGAGATGAACGCCGAGGAGCTGCGCGTGACCACGATGGACATCGAGCACCGCGTCCTCGGCCAGGTCACCCTCGACGACGCCGCCCAGGCCGACGACCTGTTCTCGGTCCTCATGGGCGAGGACGTCGAGGCCCGCCGCGCGTTCATCCAGCGCAACGCCAAGGACGTCCGCTTCCTCGACATCTGAGTCGGTCTCAGCTGACCGCGTCAGAAAGGATCCTCACCAGCAATGGCCGACGAGACCCCCACCACTCCTCCGGGCCCCGCCACGCCTGAAGAGGCCGGCGAGAGCACCGTACGCGTCGAGCCCGTCGGGCTCGAGACGGAGATGCAGCGCTCGTACCTCGACTACGCGATGTCCGTCATCGTGTCCCGCGCGCTGCCCGACGTCCGCGACGGTCTCAAGCCCGTCCACCGCCGCGTCCTGTACGCCATGTACGACGGCGGCTACCGCCCCGAGCGCGGCTTCTACAAGTGCGCCCGCGTCGTGGGTGACGTCATGGGCAACTACCACCCCCACGGCGACTCCTCGATCTACGACGCGCTGGTCCGTCTCGCCCAGCCCTGGGCGATGCGCATGCCGCTCGTCGACTCCAACGGCAACTTCGGCTCCCCGGGCAACGACCCGGCGGCCGCCATGCGCTACACCGAGTGCAAGATGGCGCCGCTGTCGATGGAGATGGTCCGCGACATCGACGAGGAGACCGTCGACTTCACGGACAACTACGACGGCCGTTCCCAGGAGCCGACCGTCCTGCCGTCGCGCTTCCCGAACCTGCTGATCAACGGTTCGGCCGGCATCGCGGTCGGCATGGCCACCAACATCCCGCCGCACAACCTGCGCGAGGTCGCGGCCGGCGCCCAGTGGTACCTGGAGAACCCGGAGGCCTCGCACGAGGAGCTCCTCGACGCGCTCATCGAGCGCATCAAGGGTCCGGACTTCCCCACCGGCGCGCTCGTCGTCGGCCGCAAGGGGATCGAGGAGGCCTACCGCACGGGCCGCGGCTCGATCACCATGCGCGCGGTCGTCGAGGTCGAGGAGATCCAGAACCGCCAGTGCCTGGTGGTCACCGAGCTGCCGTACCAGACCAACCCGGACAACCTCGCGCAGAAGATCGCCGACCTGGTGAAGGACGGCAAGATCGGCGGCATCGCCGACGTCCGTGACGAGACCTCGTCCCGCACGGGCCAGCGCCTGGTCATCGTCCTGAAGCGCGACGCGGTCGCCAAGGTCGTGCTGAACAACCTCTACAAGCACACCGACCTGCAGACGAACTTCGGCGCCAACATGCTGGCGCTGGTCGACGGCGTGCCGCGCACGCTCTCGCTGGACGCGTTCATCCGGCACTGGGTGACGCACCAGATCGAGGTCATCGTCCGTCGTACGCGCTTCCGGCTGCGCAAGGCCGAGGAGCGGGCGCACATCCTGCGCGGTCTGCTGAAGGCCCTGGACGCCATCGACGAGGTCATCGCCCTGATCCGGCGCAGTGAGACCGTCGAGATCGCGCGCGGCGGCCTGATGGACCTCCTGGAGATCGACGAGATCCAGGCGAACGCCATCCTCGAGATGCAGCTGCGCCGGCTGGCCGCCCTGGAGCGCCAGAAGATCGTCCAGGAGCACGACGAACTCCAGGCGAAGATCAACGAGTACAACGAGATCCTCGCCTCCCCGGTCCGTCAGCGGGGCATCGTCAGCGAGGAGCTGGCCGCGATCGTCGAGAAGTTCGGCGACGACCGCAAGACCATGCTGGTGCCCTACGACGGTGACATGTCCATCGAGGACCTGATCGCCGAGGAGGACATCGTCGTCACCGTCTCGCGCGGCGGCTACGTCAAGCGGACGAAGACGGACGACTACCGGGCGCAGAAGCGCGGCGGCAAGGGCGTACGCGGCACGAAGCTGAAGGAAGACGACATCGTCGACCACTTCTTCGTCTCGACCACGCACCACTGGCTGCTGTTCTTCACCAACAAGGGCCGGGTCTACCGCGCGAAGGCGTACGAACTGCCGGACGCCGGCCGTGACGCGCGCGGGCAGCACGTCGCGAACCTGCTGGCCTTCCAGCCGGACGAGGCGATCGCGGAGATCCTGGCGATCCGGGACTACGAGGCGGCGCCGTACCTGGTGCTGGCCACCAAGGCGGGTCTGGTCAAGAAGACCCCGCTGAAGGACTACGACTCCCCGCGCTCGGGTGGCGTCATCGCCATCAACCTCCGTGAGCGTGAGGACGGTTCCGACGACGAACTGATCGGAGCCGAGCTCGTCTCGGCCGATGACGATCTGCTGCTGATCAGCAAGAAGGCGCAGTCGATCAGGTTCACCGCTTCGGACGAGTCGCTGCGACCCATGGGCCGTGCCACCTCGGGTGTGAAGGGCATGAGTTTCCGCGGGGGCGACGAGCTGCTCTCGATGAATGTTGTTCGACCCGGTACGTTCGTGTTCACTGCCACGGACGGCGGGTACGCGAAGCGGACCGCTGTCGACGAGTACCGCGTCCAGGGTCGCGGTGGCCTGGGCATCAAGGCCGCCAAGATCGTGGAGGACCGCGGCTCGCTCGTCGGCGCGCTGGTTGTCGAGGAGAGCGACGAGATCCTCGCCATCACGCTGTCCGGCGGTGTGATTCGTACGCGAGTCAACGAGGTCAGGGAGACGGGCCGTGACACCATGGGCGTCCAACTGATCAACCTGGGCAAGCGCGATGCCGTGGTCGGTATCGCTCGTAACGCCGAGGCGGGGCGCGAGGCGGAGGAGGTCGACGGCGACGATGCCGTGGACGAGACCGCCGAGGCTGCCGCGACCACCGGCACGGACGAGGGTGAGGCGCCCTCGGCCGAGTAGCACGAGGAGTGAGTCATCGTGAGCGGAGCCACGGGCGCCGGTTCGGTCGGAACGTCGACCGGCAAGCAGAAGGACGACGGCGGCCGTGGCTCCGCCACGAGCGCGGGCAGCCCCACGGACCCGCACACGACCAATCTCAAGGCGGTCGAGCCGTCCGCCTCCGACTCGCACTCGCCCGACACGCATGGATCCCAGGGGGGAACTGTGACGGACACCCGAGGCCCGCAGACCCAGCACACGGCTGGCGCGGGCCCGGCCGCCCAGCAGCAGTCGGCCGGTACCGCGGCTCACGCGCCCGAAGCCGCCTCGCCGCTGCCGGGTGAGCGCCAGTCCCAGCAGGCCTCCGGGCCCTACCACCCGCCGCAGGCCTACCCGGCTCAGGCCCCGACGGATGGCGTACGCCGGCCGCGCACGGGTGTGCGCACCACACCCCGCACCCGAAAGGCGCGACTGCGTGTGGCCAAGGCCGACCCGTGGTCGGTGATGAAGGTCAGCTTCCTGCTCTCCATCGCGCTGGGCATCTGCACGATCGTCGCGTCCGCCGTGCTGTGGATGGTCATGAACGCGATGGGCGTGTTCTCGACGGTCGGCGGCACGATCTCGGAGGCGACCGGCTCGAACGAGGCCAACGGCTTCGACCTGCAGGCCTTCCTGTCCCTCCCGCACGTCCTGACGTTCACGGCGATCATCGCGGTCATCGACGTCGTCCTCGCGACGGCCCTGGCCACGCTGGGCGCGTTCATCTACAACCTCTCCGCGGGCTTCGTCGGCGGCGTCGAGCTGACGCTGGCCGAGGACGAGTGACCGGGGTTCCAAACCTCCGCAGCCCGTCCTGCGACAACCGATTTTGGGACTGCCCCGGTCGTGCGCTAATCTTCAGGAGTCAGCGCGCGGGACACACACCGCAGAGCGCGGCGGGGCTATAGCTCAGTTGGTTAGAGCGCATCCCTGATAAGGATGAGGCCACAGGTTCAAATCCTGTTAGCCCCACCAGCACAAAGACCCCCGGTCCACACGGACCGGGGGTCTTTGACATCTACGGCTGACATCAGCGGATCAGCGGACTCTTCCAGCAGCTCCGCGAGCATCGCGACTGCTTCCCGTTCGTCGGAGCCGACCACGTGTGTGTAGACGTCCATGGTCATGCTGATCTGGCTGTGCCACAGGATCGCCTGGGCGACCTTGGGATGGACCGTCAGGAAGGTGAGCAGGGTCCCGCAAGTGTGGCGGCCAGCCGGACTATGGCGCCGTGATCAATCCTCACAGTCGTTCGTACAGTGGCGCGCTCCACCAGGACGCCAGGAACCACGCCCGTTCCGCGGTGCGTGGGCCGACGGCAGACGGGATGGGAGCCAGTGGGGGTTGGGGTGGGCGTTCAGGGCATTCGGGGCCCGGTCGTACCTCCTGGCCTTGGGAGCGTTCGACTCGTCGTTGGTGCGGCTTCTGTCAGACCGCTGTGGGAAGCTCCGTCGATGGAATCCTCGAAGGTGATTGAGAGCCTGTGGGACCGGATCCAGGCTCGGGACTGGGCAGGCGTCGCCGAGTTGATCGCGGAAGATGTCGTAGTCGAGTGGCCGATCAGCCTCGAACGCATCATGGGCCGGGCAAACTTCGTCGCGGTGAACCGTGAATATCCGGAGGGCTGGTCGATTCGGGTGCTCAAGGTGGTGGCCGAGGGTGACGAAGTCGTCTCCGAGGTCGAAGTGCCACACGACAGTCTTGGCGTCTTCCGCGCAGCATCGTTCTGGACCGTCCGTGACGGGCAGATCGTCCGTGGGACGGAGTACTGGACGAGCCTGGGAGCGGACCCGCAGCCTGAATGGCGGGCCGCCCTCGTCGAACCGATGTAGTGCGGCGGGCCCCTGTGAGCCCAGGTGAGGAGTCCTCGCCGGAAGCGGGGTTCGTTGATGCAGCGGGCGGCTCTGTCGAGAGGGCATCCAGCGCCTGACACCAACGGCTGACACCAACAGGCACGAACTTCGGCGATCAGCGCACCGATGTACCGATGTGCGGCGCCGGAAGGTTGCCCGGTCGTGGTCCTGCGGGCATGAAAGCGCCCGACCGCTGGCGACGGGGGATGCACCAGCGGTCGGGCTGCGGCCAACAGTAACAAGGCGGATTGCACGGTGGGAGCCGACTGCTCTGCTGCGATGAGCAGTTGTGATCGGGATCACGCAAGCGCTGTCTGAAACGGTCGGTCCGGTCACCGGTCGCACGGGGGCTCGTACGAGAGCCGGGGCAGGTATTCGTGCCACTTCTCCGGGGTCAGGACGCCCCGGGTGATGGAGCAGATGTGGTCGATCGCCCGGTCGGCGTCCAGCTCCCACAGCCGCACCGTGTCGGCGCCGCTGGAGACGCCGAGCACATCGCTGTCGGGGCTGAACGACAGGAAGTTGCCCGTCCTGGCGTTGGGGCTCATCGACTGTCCGATGGCCGAGGCCTCGGAGGGGCGGGTGACGTTCCACAGCCGGACCGTGTCGTCGTTGCCGCCGCTCGCCAGCGTGCGGCCGTCCTGGCTGAACGTCAGTGACACGACCGCCTCGGTGTGGCCGGTCAGGGCCGGGCCCAGCCCGCTCGCCGCGACGGGGTCGGTGACGTTCCACAGGCGGACCGTGCCGTCGTCGCTGCCGCTGGCCAGCGTGTGACCGTCGGGGCTGTACGCCAGCGCGTTGACCGGTGCCAGGTGACCATCGAGCGGCTTGCCGATCTGCCCCGCGTGGCGTGGGTCGGTGACGTTCCACAGGCGGACCGTGGTGTCGGCGCTGCCGCTGGCGAGCGTGCGCCCGTCGGGACTGAAGACAAGGGTGTCGACATAGCCCGTGTGGCCGGAGAGCGGGGCGCCGAGGGGGCGCGGGTGGGCGGGGTCGGCCGCGTTCCACAGCCGGATGGTGCGGTCGTCGTAAGCGGTGGCCAGGGTGCGTCCGTCCGGGCTGAACGCCAGTGCGTCGGGCCCGGCGAACCGTGTCCGCAGGGCGACGGGCGGGCCGTACGCGACCGGGTGAGCCGGGTCGGTGACCTTCCACAGCTGCATCGCGCGGCTGCCCGTCAGCACGGCGAGGGTGCCGCCGTCGGGGGAGAACACCAGCGACCGCACGTCGCCCTCGCCGGGCATGAACGGGTCGCTCAGCAGCACGGGCCGGTTGCGGGCCCGTACGTCCCACAGCCGGACCCGTCCGTCGCGCGCGGCCGTGGCGAGCACCCGCCCGTCCGGGCGGAAGGCACCGATCCGGCCGATCATGTCCGACGTCGGGATCGACCACAGGCGGACCTTGTTGTCTCCGCTGCCGGTGGCCAGGGTCCTGCCGTCGGGGCTGAAGCCCACGGCGTACATCTCGCCGCTGCTGCCCGCCAGCGGCTCGCCGACCTGCGACGGGTAGGCCGGGTTGCGCACGTTCCACAGGCTCGCCGTGCTGTCCGCGCTGCCCGCGGCGAGTCTGGTGCCGTCGGGGCTGAAGGCCACCGACCAGACGGGACCGGTGTGGCCGGTGAGCGGAGTGCCGAGCTGCCGCGCGTGGCGCGGGTCGCCCACGTTCCACAGGCGGATGGTGTCGTCCGCGCTGCCGCTGGCCAGGGTGCGGCCGTCGGGGTTGAAGGACAGGGAGTGCACCGTGCCGGTGTGGCCGGTGAGCGGCTTGCCGACCGGCTCCGGACGGCGCGGGGCGGCGGTGTTCCACAGCCGGATCGTCTTGTCGTCGCCGCCGGCCGCCAGCGTGCGACCGTCGGGACTGAACGCCACGCAGCGCACGGCGGCGGTGGGACCGGTCAGGGTGGCGAGCGCCCTCGGGCGGGCCGGGTCCCGCACGTCCCACAGGCGTACGGTGCGATCTTCGTCGGCGGAGGCGAGGGTCCGCCCGTCCGGGCTGAAGGCGAGCAGGTAGACCGTGCCGCCGTGGCCGGACAGGGGTGCGGCGAGGGCACGCGGGTGATCGGGGTTCCGCAGGTCCCACAGCCGGATCGTGCCGTCGTCCGAGGCGCTGGCGAGGGTGTGGCCGTCGGGGCTGAAGACCGCGGTGCTCACCCAGCTCGTGTGGCCGGTGAGGGGCTTGCCGAGGGGTTTGGGCCGGGTCGGGTCGGTGACGTTCCACAGTCGGACGGTCCGGTCGTAGCTGGCGGTGGCCAGGACGTGGCCGTCCGGGCTGAACGTGGTCAGATAGACGGCACCCGTGTGGCCGAGCAGCGGTGTGGCCAGCGGGGCGTTCACGATCGAGATCAGCCGGTTGTTCGTGCCCTCGTCGCCGGGCCGCAGACGGTGTGCCACCAGGTCGAGCTGGGCGGACAGCGACGGGTCCGTGTACTGGACGCGGTCGGCCTCGGCGACGACCTGCTGGAACACCGCGTCGTCCCGCTGCTGGCGCGCCACCACTGCCGAGCCGACGGCCAGGACGGCCAGGACGACGAGGGCGGCCACCGCGGCCCGGCTGATCCGGACGGTGCGTCTGCGCAGCCTGACCGAAGCGGCCAGGAACTCCACCGCGCTCCTGGTCAGGAAGGTGTCACCGGTGGATTTCGCCCAGGTGTGTGCCTGCTCGAGACGGGAGCCCCGGTAGAGCAGTGACGCGTCGCGGGACGAGCCCTCCCACGCCCTGCCGTCCTCCTCCAGCCGCTGGCGCAGCAGGTTGCCGTTCCGGTCCTCGTCGATCCAGTCGCGCAGCCGGGGCCAGGCGTGGAGCAGGGCCTCGTGGGTGATCTCGACGGTCTCCGCGTCGAGGGTCACCAGCCGGGCGCGTACCAGGGCCTCCAGCGACTCCTCCGTCTTGCCCGGGTCGGTCGACTCCTGTGCCAGCTGGCGCCGGGTCCCGCGCCGGCGGGTGGCCTGGGTGTCCTCGCCCAGCCGGACCAGCCGGAGCAGGAGCAGTCGCGCGGCCGTGCGCGCGGCCGGGTCGAGGCCGGACCAGGCCCGCTCGGCGGTCGCCGCCACCGCCCCCTGGATTCCGCCCGCCGCGCGGTAGCCGGCCAGGGTGAGCCGTCCCGCCTTCCGTCGCTGCCAGGTGGCCAGCAGGGCGTGGGACAACAGCGGCAGTACGCCCGCGCCGTGCGCCCCTCGGGGGCCGTCGGCGCTCACTTCCCGGACGATGAGCTCCGCGAGGCCCGGTTCGAGTTCCACGCCCACGGCCCTCGCCGGGCCGGTCACCGCTTCGCGCAGCTCCGCGGTGGTGAGCGGGCCGAGCACCATGTGCCGGTGCTGCAGCGCGTCGGCCAGTTCGGGATACCGCAGGCACTGGTCGTAGAAGTCGGCGCGTATGCCGAGGACCACGAGCACGGGGGCGGGATCGCCCGGGGTGGCGGGTGAGCAGGCGGACTGCAGGAGCTGGACGAAGGCGCGCCTGTTCGCCTCGTCGGAGCAGAGGGTGAACGTCTCTTCGAACTGGTCCACGATGACGACCGGAGGGGTGCCCGGGGGCGTCTCGCGTCCGGCCCACGCCGTGACGGCCTCCCGCACCGCGTGCGCGAATGCCGGGGTGCCGGGCTCCCGCGAGGAGACGACCGGCGCGAGTTCCGGGATGCGGCGGGTGAGTTCCGCGAGGGGATCGGCCCCCGGCACCAGCTGCAGGACGCCTCTCGCGGGGCTGTCGTCGTCGCCCGGCGCGCCGTTCCGCAGCGCCGGCACCAGTCCGGCGTTCAGCAGGGAGGACTTGCCGGCTCCCGAGGCGCCGACGAGCATGACCAGGCCGCCGCTCCGCTCGGTCGCGCGGAGCTGGGCGACCAGGGCGTCCGTGCTGCGCTCCCGGCCGAAGAACCAGCGGGCGTCCTGCCTGCGGTACGAGGCCAGCCCCCGGTACGGGCACACACCCGGGACGGCCGAGGCGTCGTCCGCACCCTGTGCCTCCTCCTTCCCGGATCCCGTGGCTCCGGCCGGTCCCGCGGGACGGTCGCCCACCGGATCGGCCACCGCGCGTTCCCACAGCCGCTGCCACTGGGCCAGGTCGTACAGGCCCGTGGAGACCGGCGCGGGCTGTGCGCGCCGTGCCTGGGGGACCAGTACGTGCAGCACCGCGGCGAGGGCGGTGAACTGGGCCGGTACGTTCTTCGCCCGCCGCCAGTCACTGATCCGCTGGGCGGAGACCCGTACGGGACGCCCTCGTTCGTCGACCCGGTGGAGCCGGTCGACCGCCTCGGCCACGCGTTTGAGGGGAGGGTTGCCCGCTTCCTTGTAGAGCAGCGCGAGACGCTCCGCGAAGGCTGTGCGTGCCCCTGAGTCGGAACTCAAGGTCTCCACCCCTTACTTCCCCCCGCATCTGGGCATCCGGACCGGAAAACTCACTTTATACGGCTGACCTGCGGCGAAGTCGGGGTCCGGACGCCGGTACCTCCTCGGCGGGGGCCTCAACTGGCAGGATCTCGACGCAGGGGCGCCTCCGCCGGGCGTCGCCCAGCCAGGCCACCTGCTCAGCGTTGGAAGAGACAGTTCACGACGCCGCACGTTCTCGGTCAGCTTCCGCCGAAGACGCGGGACGGTGGTGTCGTTCTCGTCACGCGAGCTCGTACGACCCGTGCAGACAGTCCCTCGCGGACTGCCGTCCGCCGACGACGGGTCCGGCCTTCCCCCGACCCCGCGCCGGAACGCGGCGGGTGGCCCACCACCCTGCGATAGGGGCGCCGGCCACCCCCGGTGGGGGACCCGGCGCCAACGCCCGCGTGGGCCCCCC
>NZ_JBHYKH010000170.1:12575-16651 GCF_042741275.1 Streptomyces sp. NPDC058964 | reverse complement strand
GTGTATTTTGTGTGTGTGGGTAATTATAATTTAAATTCGCAACTGTGCGGGGGCCCCGCGGGCCCCGATTATGCGGGGCGGGGGTCACGGCGACCGCCGTGACCCTGCTCGTCTCGGCGGCGGCCGTTCCCACGCCGACCGACACCACCCCGACTCGCGGCTCCGCCTACATGGGCATGGGAGTCCTGGCCCACGACGGCCAGAGCGCGAGCACAACGCCCGCCGATCCCAAAGCCGGCCAGACCGAAGGCGTCGACGTCGCGAGCTACCAGGGCGCCGTCGCCTGGTCGACGCTGTGGGGCAGCGGAGTCCGATGGGCCTACACCAAGGCGAGTGAGGGGACTTACTACACCAACTCCTACTTCTCCAAGCAGTACGACGGCGCGGACGACGCCGGAATGATCCGCGGTGCGTACCACTTCGCGACGCCGGACAGCAGCGGTGGTGCCGCCCAGGCCGACTACTTCGTCGACCACGGCGGTGGCTGGACCAAGGACGGCCGGACCCTGCCGGGTGTGCTCGACATCGAGTACAACCCGTACGGCGCCACCTGCTACGGCAGGACGGCGAGCCAGATGGTCGACTGGATCGGCGACTTCCTGGACCGCTACAAGGAACGCACCGGCCGCCACGCGGCCATCTACACCTCCACCAACTGGTGGAAGCAGTGCACCGGCAACTACAGCGGCTTCGGCGACACCAACCCGCTGTGGGTCGCCCGGTACGCGTCGAGCGTGGGCGAGCTCCCGGCCGGCTGGGACTTCCACACGATGTGGCAGTACACCTCGACCGGGCCGACGGTGGGGGACCACGACAGATTCAACGGATCCACCGACAGGCTGAAATCGCTGGCCAACGGCTGACCTCCGGGTCAACGGCCCGTACGAAGTCGCCCATTCGCGCCCGACGGCGTGTGCGCGCGGCGCCGACGGCCCTCTTCGCCTATCTTCAGCCACGGATCCGATATTTGGAGCAAAAATGCCAAAGGCGGATGAACTGGTTGATGTGGCGGGAGGGGTGGCGGTCGTACCCGTCAGCCCGCCGAGGCGCCGGCTGCTCCCGCGGCCGTTCGCCACCGCGGTCGCGACGGCCGTGGGCGCCGGCGCCGTGGCGCTCGCGCTCGCCGGAACCCAGTGGCTGAACCACCCGGCCGTCGAGGCATGGCGCACCGTCTGCCTCGCCATCACGGTCCAGGCACTGCCGTTCCTACTGCTGGGCACGGTGCTGTCCGGCGCGATCAACGCCTTCGTGCCGGCCGACCTGTTCACCAGGGCACTTCCCCGGCGCCCCGCCCTGGCCGTTCCGGTGGCCGGCATGGCCGGCGCCGTACTGCCCGGGTGCGAATGCGCCTCCGTACCCGTGGCCAACAGCCTGATCCGCCGGGGAGTCACCCCGGCGGCGGCCTTCGCCTTCCTGCTCTCCGCGCCCGCCATCAACCCGGTCGTGCTGACCGCCACCGCCGTCGCCTTCCCCGGCAGCCCCGCCATGGTCGCCGCCCGGCTGCTCGCCTCGCTCGTCACCGCCGCGCTGATGGGCTGGCTGTGGCTCTGGCTGGGCAGGGAGGAATGGCTGCGGCCTGTCGTCCGGCACACGGGCCACCAGCGCGGCCACAGCCGCTGGACCGAGTTCCGGCTCGGCTTCCAGTACGACTTCCTGCACGCCGGCGGCTTCCTCGTCCTAGGCGCCATGGCCGCTGCGACCTTCAACGTGATGGTGCCGCGCTCGGTCCTCGACGCCTTTTCCGGTTCGCCCTGGCTGTCGGTGCTCTTCCTGGCCGGCCTCGCCGTCCTCCTGGCGGTGTGCTCGGAGGCCGACGCCTTCGTCGCGGCCTCGCTCACCGGTTTCTCACCGACCGCGCGGCTGGCGTTCATGGTGGTCGGCCCGATGGTCGACCTGAAACTGATCGCCCTGCAGGCCGGTACCTTCGGCCGCGCCTTCGCCTGGCGCTTCTCCACGGCGACCACCGTGACGGCGGTCGCCGTCAGCGTCCTGATCGGAGGCGCGCTGCTGTGAAGCGTCACGCCCAGGTGCTGCTCCTGGTGCTGATCGGCATCGGCCTGCTGCACGCCGCTCTGTTCACCGACCTCTACCTGCGGTACGTCAAGGAGGGCCTGCGCCCGGTGCTGGTCGTCTCCGGCGTGCTGCTCACCCTGATGGGGATCGCGGCCGCGGCACTGGACAGGGGCCACGCCGGACACGCGCACGGCCACGACCACTCCGCCGCCCCCCGCATCGCCTGGCTGCTCGCGCTCCCCGCCCTGAGCCTCCTGCTCTACGCCCCGCCCGCCCTTGGCGCGTACACCGCGGCACACTCGAACAACAAGCCGGTCGAACACCGCAAGCGGTTCGAAACCCTGCCAGCGGCCTCACCGCTGCCCATGACGCTCACCGACTTCACCACCCGCGTACAGCAGGACCGCACACTCGCCATCAAGGGCCGCAGCGTCCTGCTGACCGGCTTCGCCACCCCGGCCGGAGCGGGTGGCGGCTGGTATCTGACCCGGATCATCTTCACCTGCTGCGCCGCCGACGCGCAGACGGTCAAGGTCCGCGTCTACGGAACAGAGGCCCCCGCAGCCAATACCTGGCTGGCCGTGACCGGCACCTGGCACGCCAAGGGCAGCCTCGGTACGCGCTCCGCGCAGGCCGCTCTGGACGCACGGCAGCTGCGGCCCGTCGCCCAGCCGGTCAACGCCTTCACGGACGACCTGCCGCTGACCCCCTCCTAGGCCCTGTCGTCACATCCCCGCCTGTCCGGCGACGCCGTGCCGACCGTGGGGCCGCCCACGCCGAGCGAGCCGAGCAGCCGCTTGGACACCATCTTGGCGTTCCCCCTTCATGTGCGCCTCTTCCCGAACGGCGCCGCGGCCGCCCGGGGCTGACCATGAGTCAGGTCCGGTCCGCCCCGCATTGCCTCTAAAGGCGTACAGAAGCACAGGTCGCGGGGCCGTCGAGGGTGGAGGGCCGCGGCGGCGTGCCGGGGTCTCGGGCGTGTGGCTCGCGGTCTGTTGCGCGAGCTCCGGGTTGAAACGGGAAACCGATCGGTTTACGGTGGTGGAAACCGATCGGTTTCACCTTGGGAGATTGTCATGACCGCAGTCAAGGACTCCGTCGTTCTCGTCACCGGCGGCAGCCGTGGCGTGGGCAGAGCGCTTGTGGAGGAGCTGTACGTCCGCGGCGCCCGAAAGGTCTATGCCACCGCCCGCGACCCGCGCACCGTCACCCACCCCGACGCCGTTCCGCTCGGGCTGGAGGTCACCGACCCCGACTCCGTGGCCGCCGTCGCCGCACGGGCCCAGGACGTCACGGTTCTGATCAACAATGCGGGGGTGGCCACCGGCGCCCGCTTCCTCACCTCGCCGGTCGACGACATCCGCCGTGAGCTCGAGACCAACTTCTACGGACCCCTGCTGCTGACCCGTGCTTTCGCTCCCGTCATCGAGCGCAACGGCGGCGGGCACATCCTCAATGTGCACTCCGTGCTGTCCTGGCTCGCCGACGGCAGCACCTACAGCGCCTCCAAGGCCGCGGCCTGGTCCCAGACCAACAGCCTGCGGCTGGAACTGCGCCCGCGCGGTATCGCCGTCACCGGACTGCACATGGCGTACGTCGACACCGACATGACCGTCGGCATCGACGCGCCGAAGTCCAGCCCCCACGACATCGCCGTGGCCGCCCTCGACGGCATGGAGGCCGGAGCGCACGAGGTGCTCGCCGACGACACGACCCGCCGGGTCAAGGGCGCGCTGTCGGGAGACGTGGCGGCGATGTACGAGCAGCTCGCCCAGTAGCAGCTCATCGGCCTGCCGGGGCCCGAGGCGCGCCGTGGTTGCCTGCTCGTCGGCCTGGTGGATCTCCTGGTTGCCCCACCGCGGCCGCGCCGTCGGCGCCGGCCTCGAGACACGGGCCGCACAGCCGGGCGGCGTCGGTCACCGGGGCGCGGTCACGGTCTCGCCGGCCTTACGCCCGGGGGGCCCCCCCCCGCCGGGGGGGGCGCGACGAGGCCGACCCCGCCATCGAGACCGCGACCCCGAGCCCCCCCCCCCCCGCCCCACCCCCCCCGCCCCCCCCCCCCC
>NZ_JBHYKH010000170.1:6256-12565 GCF_042741275.1 Streptomyces sp. NPDC058964 | reverse complement strand
GGCCGGAAGTCCGTCCGGCTCGCCCGGCGCCCGGCGCCACCGCGGCCCGCAGCCGGAACGCACGCCGCGGGCCGTCGGAACGACGGACGCCGCCTACTCGAAGAGCTTCTTGACGACCCGTGCGGCCGCCTCGCTCTCGGCGGCGGGCGGAGACAGCTCGCTCAGTGTGTCGAGGTCCGTGTCCTCCGCGAGCTCTCTCTCCCAGGCGTCGGCGAGCCGCTCCTGCTCCTCGCGCGACTGCTGCTGGATGTGCTCCCGGTCGTGTGGGCTCAGGGCCGCCAGGAATCGTTCGAGAGTGTCGATCGCCATCCTCTTCTCCTTCGTCACGGGGGTGCCGGACCTGCGGACACCGTTCCAGCGTGATCGGAACGGACGGTTCACCGTCGGCGCCGTGGCCCACTCGGACCCGAGGAGGAACCCGTACGGAGGAACCCGCCGAAGCCGGCCTCCACGACGGAGCGCTCAGCTCCCGTCCTTCCGCTCCCGGAACCGGCCCTCGAACTCGGTGGTGACGATCCGCTCGCCCCGGACCCCGTCCGCGTCGTCGGACGCCGGCCACACACTGCGCGGGCCCCGCACCGAGGGTTCCGGGAACCGGTGCCCCTCGGGCGCGTCCGCGGGCAGCATCCCCGTCACGGTCGCGCCCCCGGGCAGCGGCACATTGACGGTGGCATCCGTGCCCCGCAGGCAGGCGGCCATGATCCGGGACAGCGCCTCGCCGCCCGCACGTGACGGGCCGTGGGTGACGAACCCGGCACGGTGCCTCGTCGAACGGCTCACCGGGACGCTGACGATACGGCCGGCGCCGACGGCCGGCATCCTCGGCGTGACCTCGCGCGCCACCAGGAAGTAGCCGGTCAGGCTGGTCTCGATCACCGCCCGGAAGCCATCCACCGGGACTTCCCGCAAGCCCGGTGGCCGCGTCAAGCAGCCCGGGCCGACCCTGCGCGTGCCGACCGGCGTTGTTCACCAGCATGCCGATGCCGCCGAGCCCATGACAACGGGCCTCTCGGCCCGTGCGGGGTGTACGGGGCGTCAGAGGTCGGCCACCAGAAGCCGGTAGCCGACGTCGATGGTGTCGAGGGCGAGCAGGCCGGAGTGACGGGTGTGCCAGCGCCCGGCCGCCAGGTCGTCCGCCAGCCGGCGCAGGCCGGGCTCGATCCGGTCCTCGCCGGCCTGGGTGAACATGGATATCCCTCCGCGCACCTGCGGGTCGAGGTAGGCGTGGGGGCGGCGCCAGTAGGCGGCGCCGAACCCGTCCGTGCAGTCGTGGGGGACCGGGACCGGCTCCTGACGGGCCCCGCCGAGCAGGTCGACCAGCAGGTCGATCGGCACGGCACGGTCGTCGTCGAACGCTGCCGCCTCGGGCAGGTAATCCCGGACGAGCCAGAACCGCTCGCGGAACACGGCCTGATCCCAGGTCAGCACGACGATGCGGCGGCGGGCGACCCTGCGCAGCTCGGCGATGCCGGCGGCGGGATCGGTCCAGTGATGGATGGTCAGCAGCGCCATGACGGCGTCGGCCGAGTCGTCGTGCAGCGGGAGCTGTTCCGCGACCGCCCGCACGGCGGGCGCGGACTCCGGCGGACGCTGCCCGATCATGACCTGGCTGGGTTCGACCGCGAGGACCGTTCGCGGCGGTTCGTACGAACCGGTGCCGGCTCCGACGTTGACGACGTCCGTCGTGTTCCCGAGCGCGGTGTGGATCTGGGCGGCGATCCTCGGGTCGGGCCGGCGAGTCCGGGCATACGTGGCGCCGAGCGTGTCATAGGTGGCCATGCCGCTCAGTATGCGAAACGGACCGCGGCGCGGCCTCTCCCCGGCGCGAAGTCGATGTCGTACCCGCGTGCCACGGTGCGGACCGTGCAGCTCACCGATCTCACTCCCGACCGCCGGCGGCCCTTCGGCCGGTCGCCCGCCCGTCGCCGGAGTTCGTGTACGGCCCGGAGGGCGAGGGCCTCTGCGAGGAGTGCTCCAACCGGCCGGTGCTCACGCTCCGCGACCGATTCCTGAGCCGCCGTCAGGCGATGGCGGCGGCTCCAAGCACGCCGCCCCTCACTTCCGGGGCCGGGCCGCCGTGCCCCCCTGCGGGCCTGCCAGGCCGGGCGTGTCCACCACGTCCACGTCGTCGGCCCGGACGTAGGCGAGCCGGTGGCCGAACTGGATCTCGTAGTACATCTCCCGGCCCTTCACCACGGGGCTCGGCGAATACTCGAAGGTCGACCTGTCGACGTAGGAACCGGTCAGGCGGGACATCGTCACGTACCGCTGGCCCGCGGCGAGGGTGTACGGCAGCGGCGAATCGGTCGGCTCCTCGATCCCGTCCGGATAGGCGTCCTGCTCCGGCAGGGCCCGCCCGTACACCGGGATCTCGCTCAGGCCGTCCTTGGGGGTCACCATCCTGCCGGACGCGCCGACGGCCGTCGGGTGCTTCTTCGTGTTCTTGAACCTGGCCTACTCGCCCAGGTACCAGATCGCGGTCCAGTCGCCGCGGCGCTCGGCGACCGCGTAGGTCTGACCGGCGGAGACCCGCGAGCCCAGGTCGTTGACGTCCTCCGTGGAGTCCTCACCGTCGGGGTGCCGGCCCGGGTCCTGGATCAGCGGGGCGTTGTCGGCGGGCTCGGTGTGCAGGCGGACGGCGCTGGAGCCGTGCGGCGCACACGGCACGTCGTGCCCGGTGCACCCCGTGAACCGCGGCTTGTAGGTGTGGTAGTCCGGCAGCACCATCACCATGGGGCTGTCCGGTCCGGCCGTGGCACGCAGGGGCGCGCCGAGGAGGTCGAAGTAGTGCCGCCAGTCCCAGAAGGGACCCGGATCGTCGTGCATGTCGGGGATGCTGTCGCCGGTCGGGCCCGGCACGTTGTCGTGGCCGAAGATGTGCTGCCGGTCCAGTGGAATGCTGTACTTCTTGGCCAGGTAGCGCACCAGACGGGCCGAGGACTGGTACATCTGCTCCGTGAACCAGGCGTCGGGGCGTGTGAGGAAACCTTCATGCTCGATTCCGATCGAGCGGGCGTTGACGAACTGGCTGCCCGAGTGCCAGGCCGCGTCCTTGGTCTTGATGTGCTGGGTGATGTGGCCGTCGCTGGAGCGGACCGAGTAGTGCCAGGACGCCTCCGTAGGGTCCTGCACGGTCTGGAACATGGACCACAGGGACGCCTCGGTGTCGTGGATGACGATGTAGTCGATCTTCTGGTCCGTGGGCCGGTCGCCCAGGTCGTGATTGCCGTAGGCGTCGTCGTCGATCTGTGTGTACGGCGCGCTGAGCCAGGAGCAGCGCAGTTCCGGCGGGCACTCGACTTCCTTCGACTGCCCCGCCCCGTTCTGGTTCAGGGCGTGCGGACGGACTTCGGGATCGGCGGCGAGGGTGACGGACTGTCCGGCGTCGGTGGTGCGGTGCGCGCCGTTGTGGATCACCCCGAAGACGTCGTTGGCGAAGGTCGCCGCCGAAGCGGTGTCGCCGCTCCCCGGGAAGCGTGCCACGGCGTCCCACCAGTCGGCCGGGTCGTCGCTGAGCGGCTTGCCCAGCCGCCGCTGGGCGTCCGCCAGGAGAGCCGCGCCGCCGCGCACGTTGGCGGCCGCGTCCGTCCGCAGCCGCGCCTCCGGGGTCCCGGTCAGCTTTGCGGCCCGCTGCAGTCCGGACGGCTGTTCGGAGCGGCCGCCCGATGTCTTCGGGGCGTTCGAGGCGGTCGGTCCGGCAAGCGAGAGGACACTCCCGCTCTGTGCTGTCTCCGGGGACGGGCTCTGGGCCAGCCGGGCGTCAACGAGGTGCATCGGTCCGTAGCCGCCGCCGACGCTCGGCGCACCCCGGTGGGAGTCCCACCGGGACTGCATATAGGACACGCCCATGAGCACGCTCCGCGGCACGTGGTACTCGTCCGCGGCGGTCGTGAAGTCGTTCTCAAGGCGCTGATCGGCTGCCACACCGCCCGGTGCGCCGGTCAGCAGAGGGGTCACGAGCGGAGCCATGAGTGCCGCCGACGCCGTCACGAAGATCGTCCGGCGGTGCCTGCGAACGGCACTGGGGACACGGTGGGCGAAGCGTTTTTTCATTGCAGGTGTCTCCAACCAGGCTCGTCACAAACAGGACGCGGCCAGGACAAGGGAGTTGCCCCTGACGCCACCCCTCGTACGATTCCGTGCCCGGCATGCCCCGTCGCGCCGAGCGTCACTGGCCTGGACCAGCCACCCGGCAGAGGCCACCCGGTCGGCGGCACCAAGTCCGCCCCGGCCCCGACGGCCTGACGCTCAGTCCTGGACGGGGTCCACCCGCCAGTCCGGATGCCCCGGCATGGCCGGGGTGTGCGCCCCGTACAGCCACGGGGTCAGGAACGCGGCCAGGTTCCGGCCCGCGGCCTCGGACGCGAGGGCGATGAAGTCCCGGGTCCCGGCGGCCCGGCCCCGGTACTTCGTCACCCAGGCCTTTTCGATCCTCTCGAAGGTCTCCGCGCCGACCTTCTCCCGCAGGGCGTAGAGCACGAGCGCCGAGCCGTCGTACCGCATGCTCCGGAACAGGGTCGGCTCGGTGGGTTCGGCGGGTGCTCCGTCGTCGTGCCGCCACTGGTCGTGCTGCGCGTAGGCGGCCCGCATGGCCTCCTCGAGGTCGGCTCCGCCGTGCGCGGCCGAGTAGAGGCGTTCGTAGAAACGGGCGTGACCCTCGCTCAGCCACAGGTCGGACCACCGCCGGATGGCGACGCTGTCGCCCGTCCAGTGATGAGTGAGTTCGTGGACGAGGTCCCGCTCGGCGTCGACCCGGTCACCCAGCAGGTCGGCTTCCGGCACGACGGACAGCGACTGCGTCTCCAGGGCCACCGGCAGATCGGTGTCACCCACCAGCACGCCGTAGCGGTGGAACGGGTACGGCCCGAGCCGCTGCTCCAGCCAGTCCAGGTGATCGGACGTCAGGGAGCGGTACGCCTGGGTGTCGGTCACCAGGCCGCCGGGGACCACGTCCCGCACGGGCAGTCCGCGCGGGCCGGTGCTGTCGACGAAGGTGTACTTGCCGATCGCCATCTGGACCAGTTGCGCGGCGACCGCCTCCTCGGAGTCGTACGTCCACCGGACGCGTCCGTCGGGCTGCCGGACGCGCTCGACGAGCCGGCCGTTGGCCACCGCGCTGAGGTCCGGTGGCGTGGTGACGTGGAAGGTGACGCGGGCCCGCAGGCTCGGGTGGTCGTCGGCCGGGAAGATCATCTTGGCACCGTCGGGCTGCGCGTACAGCACGGTGCCGTCCGGGGTGGGCACCCAGCCGTAGTCCTGGATCGCGTCGTCGCGGTGCCGTTGCCGCGTCGGGTCGGCGGTGTAGGCGACGCGCACGGTGAACGCCCGGCCGTGGGGGATCGGCCTGGCGGGAGTGACGACGAGTTCGTCGCCGTCGCGCACGGCCGCCGCCGGGGCGCCGTCGACGGTGACCGAGTGCAGCGTGTTGCCCGCGAAGTCGAGGTCGAAGCGGGACAGGGCCTGGGTGGCGGTGGCGTTGATGGTGGCGTTCGCCGGGAAGGGGGTCTGCGGTGCCCGCCAGTCGAAGTCGAGCGTGTAGTGGCGGACCGTGTAACCGCCGTTGCCGTCCAGTGGCTTGAGCGGGTCGCCGATGCCCCGGGCGCCGGGTGAGGGGGCCTCGCCCGGAGCGACGGCGGAGGGACCGGGGGCGGGGGAGCGGCGGTCTTCGTGCGGCAGTGTGCCGATGAGCGCGACGGCGCCGGCGATGCCGCAGGCACCGGTGAGGGTGAGGGCGAGGATCGCGCGGCGGCTGCGCGGGCTCCGGCGGGAGCCGCGGCGGGGGCGCTCACCGTCCCGGCCGCCGGCGGTCGTGATCTCCATGGCCGCACTATGCACCAAGAGTTCTTATTGACTGCTTATGTGCTCACGTCGAACGCTCCAATGGACCAGCGGATGAAACGGCACCCATCACCGTCTTCGAACTGACGCGGCCTCACGACGTTCACTCGGACGGGTTGTTCCCACGGCGTGGCGCGGGCGCGCGGGCATGGCCGCACCCCGACCGGAGAGACATCGAGCGTGCACGAACCGACATCGAGCGGTCCGCTCCCGGCGCCGCGTACGCCGCCCGCGTCCGACGTGGTGTTCACGGCGGCCTTCGCGTCCACCCGGCAGTGGTTCGCGGGACGGCCGCGGGCGTGTCCCGACGGCGGTCCCGCCCATCCGGACGACGACGAACCGGACCACTTCGCGGACGACGACCACTGCCGCTCGGGGCTCTTCCGGGCCACGCGCCGGGCGGACGGCTGGTGGAGCACCGGTCCGCTGACGACGGAGGGCAGCGTGGAGACGCTGTCTCTTATACACAAA
>NZ_JBHYKH010000170.1:0-6246 GCF_042741275.1 Streptomyces sp. NPDC058964 | reverse complement strand
GCGTGGAGACGTGTTCGAGACGCGGGTGCGGCTGCCCCGCGAGATCGGCACCTGGCCGGCCGTCCGGACCCGGCGGGACGGCGACCGGGAGATCGACGTCTTCGAGGCCACCCGGACAACCCGGACCTGCTGGAACTCACCAGCCGTGTGCGCGAGTCCAGCCGCTGCTTCCAGGGCCCCGCGGTACGCCCCGGAGCCTGGGTCGATCCGCGTGTCGAGTTCGGCTCCCGCTCCGTCGTGTGGTGGGTCAACGGCACACGGGTCTTCGCGGACCGCCGCGGGGGAGCAGGCGAGCACGACCGCGGACGGTCATGGGGGCAGAGCGCCTGACGCACGCTCGGGACCTGTCGGTCCAGCGCCGGGCGCCGTCAGGGACGTGAGAGCTCCCGGGAGGCGAGGGTCTAGAGGGTCCGGGCGACGAGGAGGGCGACGTCGTCGTGGTCGTCGGGGTTGCGCAGGCCGTACAGGAGGAGGTCGCAGGTCTCCTCCAGGGGCCGGTGCGGTTCGTCGAGGAAGCTCAGGAGGACGTTCAGGCGGTCGTCGATCGGATGGTGCCGGGTCTCGACGAGACCGTCGGTGTACAGGACCAGAAGGTCGCCGGAGCCGAGGTCCGCCGTCGTGGTCTCGAAGGGGACACCACCGACCCCGAGCGGAGCTCCGGCCGGCAGATCGAGCAGCGCGGGAGTGCGGCCAGGGCCGGCGAGCGCGGGCGGCATGTGTCCGGCGTTGGCGAGGTGACACTCCCTCGTGTGGGGGTCGTACACGGCGTACAGACAGGTGACGATGTAGTGCTCCAGATCGCAGGTGATCTTGTCCAGGTGCTGGAGCACCGCGCTGGGCGGGAGGTCCAGGTCCGCGTAGGCGCAGGTGGCGGTGCGCAGCCGGCCCATGGTGGCGGCGGCGTCGATGCCGTTGCCCATCACGTCTCCGACGACCAGGGCCGTGCGGCCGTCGGCCAGGGGGATGACGTCGTACCAGTCGCCGCCGACCTCGCTGGTCGACAGGGCGGGCTGGTAGCGGGAGGCCAGTTCCAGGCCGGTGTGGTGCGGCGGGTGGTCCGGCAGCAGGCTGCGCTGAAGGGTGAGGGCGGTGTTGCGCACGCTCTGGAACCAGCGGGCGTTGTCGATCGACATGGCGGCGCGGCTGGCCAGCTCGCTGGCGAGGACCACGTCGTCCTGGTCGAACGGGATCGGATTGACGGTGCGCTTGAGGTCCAGCGCGCCGAGGACCTCGCCGTGTGCGATCAGCGGAACCGCGAGGTAGGAATGGACCCCGGCCCGGGCCAGGAGCTCGGCGGCCTCGGCGTCGCGGGCGATGCGGCGCAGATCGTCGGCGCCCACGTGGCGCACCAGCACCGGTCTGCCGGAGTGGACGCACAGCGTGACCAGACGGTCCCCGTCGTAGGCGGTGAGATCGCCGGGCCGGTCGGCGGCCTGCAGGGCCACGGTGGGGCGGGCCGCCTTCAGGGCCAGTGCGCGGAAGAGCTCCGCCCCGTTGTCGGGCTTGCGGTTGTTGCGGCACGCCAGGGCGGAGTCGAGGATGTCGACCGCGACCACGTCGGCCAGCTCGGGGATCGCGATGTCGGCCAGTTCGTGGGCGGTCTGTTCCACTTCCAGGCTGGTGCCGACGCGGGTGGAGGCGTCGGCGATGAGGGCCAGGCGCCGCCGGGCCCGGTCGGCCTCGGTGGCCGCCCGGTGCCGCTCGGTGACGTCCACGACCGAGGTGGCCGCGCCCAGGATCCGGCCTCCGGGGTCCTCCAGCCGGTAGAAGGAGAGCGACCAGGCGTGATCGCGGTCGGGGTCGGACGGCGGTCTGCCGACGTGGTACTGGTCGAGCAGCGGGGTCCCGGTGGTGAGCACCTGACGCAGGGCGGACTCGATGGTGTCGACGTCGGAGAAGGGCAGGGTCTCCCGCAGATGGCGGCCGATGTGATCCTCGGCGGGTATCCCGTCGATGCGCTCGAGCGCCGGGTTGACCAGGAGATAGCGCAGCTCGGGGTCCATCAGGGCCAGACCGATCGGGGACTGGTTGATCAGCTGCTCGCACAGGGCCAGATCGGTCTCCACCCGCTGGAGCAGGGTGTGGTCGGCGGCGATGCCGAGGGCGTAGACGTCGCCGACGTCGTCCAGCAGCCGCATGTTGCGGAACTCCATCACGCGGGTGCTGCCGTCCTTGTGCCGGACGGGGAAGGCGCCGGCCCAGCTCCGGCCGGTCGCCAGCACCTCCGCGAACAGACTCATGACGGACTGGAGGTGCTCGGGGCGGATCAGCAGTCGCGCCGCCTCCTTGCCCAGGGCCTCCGTCGCGGTGTAGCCGAAGAGCTCCTCGGCCTGCGGGGTCCAGAAGACGATGCGCCCCTCGGCGTTCAGGACCACCGCGGCGACACTCAGCACGTCCAGCAGACCGGTCGGCCGGACCGCCTCGTGGCCCGACATGTCACTGCTGGAGTGGAAGGATTCGGCTGTCATCCCAGATCCTCCTCGACCGGTCGGCGGTCCGTGCCGACAGTGCCGCACGCCAGGTCCCGGCTCCCGGTACTTCCATGCTGCCTCCAGCCGCGCCGCTTGCATAACGGCAGCGTGTCGGCATGTCCAGGTCATGCGGTCGGGGTAGCGGCGGGGCGGCAGACGCACCGCCGCCGACCGGTGACCGCCCGTCGTCGTGACCTCGATCCGCCGCTCCCGGACGGGCTCGAAGTCCGACGGAAGGGCCCATGACCCGGTGACCTCGTGATGCGGGGCCGGCACACCGCTCCGTCGTCGGTGGCGAACCTTCCGCAGGGCGTGCCCGTACCGCTCGGCACGAGCGGCGCAGCGGCCACGGTTCCGGGTGCCCGCTGGTCCTCCTCGTCGGAGACACAGGTCGGCACCGCGAACGGCAGGACCAGGCCGTAGGCGACCGACCTGTCAACTCGGCCACGGCACGGCCGTATCCGAAACCGTGGTCGAGGACGCGCGGTCCGGCTCACCCCCGCCGGCCAGTTGAGGTCGGCCGGGCCCGTTCGTACCGGCCGTCGTCTCACATACGGCGACGGCAGACCTCGGCCCGGTCGGCCCCGGCCGGTGTTTCCGGCGGCCCCGCGTCCGCCCCCGGCCCCCTCGTGCCGGACCGTGCGGATCGGGCGGACAAGCAGGAACATAGTCGTGTAGAGGATGGGATCAATGGAATCTGCGCGAAACGGTTCCGACGCGCCCTCGTCCGCAGGGCCGCTCGATCTTTTCGACGCGTCCACCGACGCCGCGGCGGTGGTCGACGCGGAGGGGGTCGTGGTCGGCTGGACGCGGGGCGCCGAAGCACTGCTCGGATATCCGGCTTCTGAGGTCGTCGGCCGTTCCGCCGCCCGTCTGCTGGCGATGCCGGGGGACCCGGCGCGCGTGGCGGGCGTCGTGGAGCGGTGCCGCTCCGGCATGGGGTGGAGCGGTCTGGTCCCCGTACGGTGCCGCGACGGTGCCGGGGTCGACGTCGACCTGCGGGTCTCCGCCTCCTTCCGGATCGGCACCGACGAGTGCTTCCTGCTCTCGGCATGGGAGCGGAGGCGGCGGTGGACGGTCGGTGAGTCGGTCTTCGACGGCTTCCTGACCCGCTCACCGGTCGGCATGGCGGTGCTGGATCCGCAGCTGCGCTACATGTGGCTGAACGAGACCCTGGAACGCTTCGGCGGTGTGCCGCGTGAGCAGCGGCTCGGACACCGGCTGAGCGAGCTGCTGCCGGGGCTGCAGGCGGAGACGATCGAAGCGTTGATGCGCGAGGTGCTGGCGACCGGGGAACCGGTGACCGACTACGAGTACCTCGGGTGGAGTTGGGCCGATCCCCGACGCCAACACGCCTACTCCACCTCGTTCTTCCCCCTGCTGGACGCCGACAACTCCGTCACCGGGATCTGCTACATGGTCCAGGACGTCACCGAGCGGTGGTACGCGCGCCGGCTGCTGTCGATGGTCAATGAGGCCGGTACCAGCATCGGCAGGACCCTGGACGTGATGCGCACGGCCCAGGAACTGGCCGACTTCGCCGTGCCCCGCTTCGCGGACTTCGTCATCGTCGACCTCCTGGAATCGGTGCTCAGCACCGAGGGGCACGGCACCTGGCTCACCGACGCGGGCCCGGCCCACGTCAAGCCCGTGATGCGCCGGGCCGGCATGAGTTCGGCGAGAGAGGGCTGTCCGGAGGCCGTGGCTCGGATCGGGGACAGGGTGGACTTCCTGCCCCCGCCGCACGGAGTGGACCTGCTCATCAACGGCGAACCGATCCTCATCCCGGTCCTCGACCCGGCCGACGAACTGTGGGTCGCCGAACAGCCCGCCAGGACGGAGAGCATCCGCAAGTTCGGACTGCACTCGCTCATCTCCGTGCCGATGCGGGCGCGCAACACAATCCTGGGCCTCACCACGTTCGCGCGGTCGCTCAACCCCGTCTCGTTCCAGCCCGACGACGCCCTGCTGGCCCGGGAACTGGTGGCGCGGGCGGCACTGTGCGTCGACAACGCCCGGCGCTACACCCGGGAACACACGGCGGCGGTCACCCTTCAGCGCAGTCTGCTGCCGCAGGCCCTGAGCGGCGGTACGGCGCTGGAGGTTGCCTCCTGGTACCTGCCGGCCGACGCCTCCGGCGGGGTGGGTGGCGACTGGTTCGACGTGATCCCGCTGTCCGGAGCCCGGGTGGGCCTCGTCGTCGGCGACGTGGTCGGTCACGGCATCGACGCGGCGGCGACCATGGGCCGGCTGCGCACCGCGGTCCAGACCCTCGCCGACATGGAGATGCCGCCCGACGAACTGCTGGCCCACCTCGACGACCTCGTACTCCGGCTGAGCGAGGAGGAGGCGGGCGGTGAGGCGGCCGGGCGCGGCGCTACCACCTTCCTCGGGGCGACCTGCCTGTACGCCGTCTACGACCCGGTCACCAGGCGGTGTGCGATGGCCCGTGCCGGACATCCCCCGCCCGTGGTCGTCGAGCCCGACGGGCGCGTCCACTTCCCCGAACTGCCCGCGGGGCCACCGCTCGGGCTGGGCGGGCTGGGGTTCGAGGCCACCGAGATCGAGCTCGCCGAGAACAGCCTGCTGGGTCTCTACACCGACGGCCTCATCGAGGGGGGCGACCGCGACATGGAGTCCGGCATGTCCCGGCTCGCCGAGGTGCTGTCGCGCTCCGATTCCGACCTCGGCGCCCTGTGCATGTCCGCGGTCGAACAACTCGTGGCAGGCCCGCAACCCGACGACGTCGCCCTTCTCCTGACGCGCACCCACGCCCTGGGGGCCGACCACGTCGTCTCGTGGGAGGTGCCCGTGGACCCGGCCGCGGTCGCCGAGATCCGCGCCGCCGCGACCCGTCAGGTGGAGGCCTGGGGCTTCGGGGAACTGGCGATGACCACCGAGCTCATCGTGAGCGAACTCGTCACCAACGCGATTCGCTACGCGACACCGCCCATCCGGCTGCGGCTGCTCCGCGACTCCCGGCTGACCTGTGAGGTCGCCGACGCCAGCAGCACCGCCCCGCGGCTCAGGCACGCCCGGAGCACGGACGAGGGCGGCCGGGGCCTCTTCCTCGTGGCGCAGCTCTCCCATCGCTGGGGTGCCCGGTACACGGCCGGAGGGAAGGTCATCTGGGCCGAACAGGAGATCCCGTAGCCGGGACGGCACTCCGGCGACCGCACCCCACGGCGGCTTTAGCATCTCTTTGCAACCCGGCTCACCGCTGCCTCGTCTCTGCGCTCGATCCGTAACACAGTCCCCCCGGGTACCGGGCGGACCGACGAGAGAGAGCCACTCAATGCGCCGAACTGTCCCCAGCATCCTGGCCCTTGCGTGCACCGCCGTACTGGCCGGCGCCGTGCCCGCGTTCGCCGACGGGGCGACCCCGGTCCCCTCCGCCGCCCCCACCCGGGCGCCGAGTGCCGAGCCGAGCGTGGTGCCCAGCGCCGAACCCACCCGGGTGCCCAGCGCCGAACCGACCAGGGCCCCGGCCCCGAGCCAGGTCTCCGTCGTGCCAAGTGGTGCGCCCGACACGGGAGTGGCGGCGGCGTCCTCGGGCTCGGGTTCCGAGGGCGGCTCGATCGCCGGTGGCGCCGCGGCGGCGCTCGTCGCGGGCGGCGGTGCGGTACTGGTCGTGCGCCGCCGGCGGGCGACCGGGGCGTGACCCCGCTCCCGAGGCGCGCGTTCGCCGCCGCGGCGACGGCCTCGCTGCTGGTCGGGTGCGGCGGTCCCGCGAGCCCCCGGGCGGCGACGGCGCGCTCCACCGGCACGCCACCGC
>NZ_JBHYKH010000169.1:7055-16651 GCF_042741275.1 Streptomyces sp. NPDC058964 | reverse complement strand
GGGGGGGCGGGGGGCGGGGCCCCCCCCCCCCCCCCCGGCCCCGGCCCCCCCCCCGGCCCGCGGCAGCGCTTCTCGATCAGCAGGTGATGGTGCCCTCGCGCAGCGCGTGGCCGCTGTCGTTGCTGTCGTCGGCCCAGTACACGGGCTTGGAACCGCCGACACACTCATCGGCTCCGGCCACGGAGAAGCCCTCGTTGTTCAGGTTGGCCATGCCGGTGGGGCGGTTGTAGATCGCGGTGGTGGCGAAGGCGCCGGACGCATTGACCTGCATGGTCCTGTGCTGACCGGAGCAGGTGTCGTCGCAGACGGCCCACAGGCGCGACGCCTGCGGTTCCCACTGCAGCTCCATCACACCGGCCATGCCGCTGCTGATGGACGCGACACGGGTGAAGGTGCCCGTGTCCTGGAGGACGTATCCGTAGATCATGCCGGTGCCCTCGACGCCGACGAGGAACACACCGCCCGTGTGCGCGCCGTACCGGTTCGGGTCGTACGCCGTACCGGTCGACTCGTCCTTGAACCCGGCCGCGGTCAGACTGGCGTCGGGGACCCAGGTGATGCCCTCGAGGCCGAGATTGGAGCCGACGGACGGCAGATCGGACGTCAGGTTCCACTCCTTCGTGGCCGTGAGCGTGGCCGCCGTCCCGCTGACGTCATACCTGAGGACGGACAGGCGGCTCGTGGCGGAAGCGTCCGCGTCGCGTTCGCTCGCGACGAAAACGCCCCCCGCCGAACCGGCACCGGCGACCGTGACGCCCTCGCTGTCAGGAGTGCCGGAGCCGCCCGGGAAACGGAGCGTCTTGCCGAAGGTCCATCCATTGGCCGTGTCCGGCTTCCAGCCAACCGATCCGTTCGGAACCAGTCGCCACAGCCTCCCGCTGTTCTGCGCTCCCCACATCACGCCTCCTTCCTGGTAGAGGCCGCTGAGGTCCGTACCGAATACGTTCGAGGCGTCCGCCGTCGTGACCGAGCCGCTGCCCGGCCACGCGATCGGAACGATGCCCCCGCCGCTGGTACCGCAGTCGTTCGGACCGCCGAGGGTCGGCTGAGCCTTGCCGAAGTCGCCCGTGCCGTCGGGGCAGCGCGACCACGACGGGTCGGAGTGGGCGCTCCAGCTGAAGCTGTCGACCGGGGTGGTGCCGTCCGCCAGGTAGAGGCGCGCCATGTCGGCGGAGCCCAGACCGAACGAGCCGTGGACATCGAAGGCGCGGAATGCGCCGGGCGCCAGCGTGGTTCCCGAGGCGATCTTGTACTTCGAGCTGTTGTTGTCGTCCTTGAGGATCCAGCCGGAGATGTCGACGGTGGTAGTGCCCTTGTTGTAGAGCTCTATCGAGTCGTTGACGTTTCCGGTGGTCACCACCTCGTTGATCCGGATGTCGTCGGCCGGGGCCGCGTGTGCCGGAGACACGGACAGGGCGCTGACGGCCAGCGTCGGGCCGGCGACGGCCACGAGAAGGCGACGCAGCCCACGGCGCCACCGGGGAACACGTGATTCGATCACGAAGTCCGTCCTGAAATCGTTCTGACAGGCCGCCAGGACCCTTCCTTTACGGACCGAACGGGCCGCTTCCGAGAGGTGAGTGCTCTGTGAACGATGAACGAACCGGCGCCGACGAGCGCGAAGCAGGTGCTGACGTGCGGAGCCGGCGATGAGGAGCGGCCCCACGGGCCTGTTCGTCGGCCTGTCCACGCTGGACGTGATTCAACTCGTGGATCGCACACCGGCGTCCAACGAGAAGCTGACGGCTCGCGACCAGGTCGTCGCCGCGGGCGGGCCGGCCGCCAACGCTGCCGCCACCTTCAGCCACTTGGGCGGCACGGCCAGGCTGCTCACCGCGATCGGCTCCCATCCGCTGGGCCTCGGGGTGATGGCGGATCTGAACAGGCTGGGCGTGGCCGTCTGGGACCTGGCGGCCGACGCGGCCGAACCGCCCGCCGTGTCATCCATTCTGGTGACCGCTTCGAGCGGAGAACGTGCCGTCGCCTCCACCAACGCCACGGGCCACCGGCTCGACCCGCCCGAGGGCCTCGACGCGCTGGTGGCAGCCGCCGACGTCGTCGAGCTCGACGGTCACCACATGGCACTGGCCGTGGCCGCCGCCCGCGCCGCCCGTGCCGCGGGCCGCCGGACACTGCTCGACGGGGGCAGTTGGAAGGAGGGCATGCACGACCTGCTGCCGTCGATCGACGTGGCCGTCTGCTCGGCCGATTTCCACCCGCCGGGGACGAGCACACCGGGGGAGACCCTGCGGTTCCTGCGGGAGCACGGGGTCGTCTGGTCGGCGGTCAGCCGGGGCGGGGAGCCCATCGTGTGGGCGGGTCCCCGCGGCGGTGGCACGGTCGAGGTGCCCACGGTACGCGTGGTGGACACGCTGGGCGCGGGAGACGTACTCCATGGGGCCCTGGCCCTTGGCCTCGCGCTCCCCGGCGACTTGACACCGGGCGCGTTCGTGGCGGCCCTGAGCGGTGCGGCCGCGGTGGCCTCGCGAGCGTGTGCCTCCTTCGGGACGCGGGCGTGGATGGTGGGGGGCGACGCCGGAGCGTAGGCACCGTCCTCCCCACGCCGTCATCGGCTTCGCTCCCGCCGCAGCACGCCACGGCAACCGAGGACTCGGCCCCTCAGCCGGGCGGCACCGACAGGTGGGTGAGGATGCCGCACACCTCGTCGACGATCTCCCGGGCCTCCGACTCGTCCACGCGGTCGCCCAGTTCACGTGCCGCTCCTCCGATGACCGTGGTCAGCACGATCACCCGGACCCGGCCGGCGCGATGCTGTTCGTCCACCTTCAGCAGCCGGGCATTGCGTCGCACCCACGCCCGGTCCCATCTGCGGCGCAGCGCGTCGAAGCCGGCCGGCCCGTCGTCCTCCGCGAGGAGCCTGCAGAGCGGCCGGTTGTCCCAGACGCCCGCCAGGTACGCCCTCGCGCCCGCGATGAACAGGGCCACGGGATCGTCGACCCCGCTGCCGCGCGCACAGGACAGGGCCGAGGCGGTCCGCCGCTCCTGTTCCTCGCGGAAGTCCTCCCAGAGCGCCAGATACAGCCCGTGCTTGCCGCCGTAGTGCTGGAAGAGGCTGCCCACGGGGATGCCGGAGCGCGCCGCGATCTCGGCGAGGCCCGCATCGGAGTAGCCGCGCTCGGTGAACACCTCCAGCGCCGCGTCCAGCAGAGCGTGCCGGAGGGAGCCCGCAGGTACGGCGAATTGCTCGGGCAGGCCGGTACAGAAGCCGAAGGCGAAGGTCGCGGTCCTCTACCAGAACGACGGCCTCGGCAAGGATCTGCTCGGCGGTTTCGAGCAGGCCGTCGGCGGCAGCGGCGTGAAGGTGGTCGCGAAGGAGAGCTACGAGGTCACCGACCCGTCCGTCTCGGCACAGATGGCGAACAGCCCGCTCGAAGGCGGACGTGCTGCTGGACGTCACCACCCCCAAGTTCGGCAGTCAGGCCCTTGCCGCCGATGCCAGGAACACACGGTGGAATCCGCTGCACATCGTGAACAACGTGTCCTCGTCCGCCGCCGTGCTCAAGCCGGTCGGCCTCAAGAACGTCCAGGGAGTGGTGTCCGCCACGTACTTCAAGGACCCAGTCGACCCGCAGTGGGCCAACGACCCGGAGATGAAGGCGTATCAGGACACCATGCGCAAGTACGCACCGGACACCGACCCGGCCAACCAGTTCAACGCCTGCGGCTGGGCCGTTGCCTCCAGCCTGCACAAGGCGCTGGACGCGATGAAGTGCCCGACGACCCGAGAGGGGCTGCGGGACGCGGTGCGCGGCCTGAAGGACGTCAAGGTCGGCCTGCTGCTGCCCGGGGTCACCCTGTCCACCGGGTCGCACGACGCCTTCCCGATCGAGACGCTGCAGTTGATGCGGTTCAAGGGCGAACGGTGGCAGCTGTTCGGCAAGCCCGTCGACTCCCGCGAGGAGTTCGGCCCGCTCACCAAGTCAGCCCAGGAGGGTCCGGGGGCGGATCCATTCCGGCGCCCCCGGACATCCCTCAGATACCGACCACTCGGTATCCCTGTTCGCCCGGTTCCCGTCCGCTGATCACCACGACTAGGCCATCGTGCTGGCCGTCCGCCCTCCACGGCGGGGCATGGCCGGCACACCCCCGTCGGCTTCCTAGGCTGCACCGAGTATCGACAGGTCACCCGGCAGGCGCCCAGGACAGAGCATCCAGGGCGCGTCGGCACGCGTGTACGAGGTGGTGTCCGGCAGTGGAGCAGCGGGTGAGCGAACTCAGTCGGAGCGAGGAGGATCCGCTCGGTCTCCATCTGGCCGCCCTGGCGGTACTCGACGACGAGGGGACCGTCGTCGGATGGAGCCGCAAGGCCCAGGAACTCATCGGCTACCCCGGCCGTGCCATGACGGGCCGTTCGGTCTTCGAGGCTCTGATCGATCCCGCCGACCTGCCGGTCGCGAGGGAGGCCGCGTCGAGATGCAGGAGCGTGGGGTTCTGGTTCGGGGTGCTTCCCGTACGGCACAAGAACGGGCACCAGGTGGACCTGGGTCTCAAGATCACCGCACTCACCCGCGACCGGGGCCGGGAGTGGGTGCTCGCCGGGGCTCTCGCGGAGGATGTACTGGAATGGCAGAGGGACCGAGCGGTGCTCGAGGGCCTGTACCGCCGGTGCCCGATCGGCCTGGTCGTGCACAGTCCCGACATGAGGATTCTGCGGGTCAACCGGGCCATCGAGCGGTTCACCGGCGTGCCGGCCGCGGATCTTCTCGGACTGCCCTCCGGCGCGCTGCTCGTGGCGGAGGACGCGCGCAAGGCCGTGGACCGCGTGCGCCAGGTGATCAGTACCGGAAGGGCATTGGTCTATTCCGAGCAGTACGTCCGTCTCGAGGAGGACCCGGCACGAGTACGGGTCGCGCTGGTCTCGTCCTTCCCCATGGCCGACTCCGCCGGCCGGATCCTCGGGGTGGCCGAGATGATCGAGGACATCACCGAACGCCACCGCGCCCAGCAGCGGCTCGCCGTCCTCGCCGAGGCGAGCACCCACATCGGCACGACCCTGGACGTGGGCCAGACGGCCCGGCAGCTCGCGGAGGTCGTCGTACCGCACCTGGCGGATCACGCGTCGGTGGACGTGTTGCAGTCGGCCGTCCGGGGTGAGGAAATGGCACACGCGCTCGCGGGGCCCGTCGTACGGGTGGCCGACAGCAGCGATGGTGACGGACAACCCGCCCTGCGCGACCCGAAGGGCGAGCCGGTCGAGTTCGCCCCCGACACCCCGCAGGCCAGATGCCTGGCCGAAGGACGCCCGATGCTGGAACCGGTCCTTCCGCCCGCCTGGTTCTCGACGGAGCCGTTCCGTGGCGCACGTGCTCCGGATCCCGGCGCGCATTCACTGATCGTGGTGCCGCTGGCGGCGCGGGGTCTGGTGCTGGGCGTGATGAGCCTGTGGCGCTCCCGGCGCCCCGATCCGTTCGCGGCGGACGATCTGACTCTGGCCCAGGAACTCGCCTCGCGGGCCGCCCTTGCCATCGACAACGCCCGGCGCTTCACCCAGCAACAGCAGACCGCGTACACCCTGCAGAGCAGCCTCCTGCCCACCGCGGTCCCACAGCAGTCGGCCGTCGAGGTCGCCCCCCGCTACCTCCCCGCCGGCGCGGGACCGGGACTGGGCGGCGACTGGTTCGACGTCATCGCGCTGTCCGGGGCACGGGTTGCCCTCGTCGTCGGCGACGTGGTCGGCCGCGGCGTCCACGCCGCCGCCACCATGGGCCGGCTGCGCACCGCCGTGCACACCCTGGCCAATCTCGACCTGGAACCGGACGAGGTGCTCTCCCGCCTGGACGACCTGGTCAACCTCCTGGCCGCCGAACAGGAGGCAGCGGAGCAAAGGCCGGTGGCCGAGCACATCCTCAGTGCCACCTGCCTGTACGCCGTCTACGATCCGATCTCCCGCCGGTGCTCCGTCGCACGGGCCGGCCATCCGCCGCCGGTCGTGACCGACCCGGACGGACGAGCGAGCGTGCTCGACCTGCCCGCGGGCCCACCACTGGGTCTGGGCGGTCTGCCGTTCGAGGCCCGGGAGCTCGAGTTGGCCGAGGGCAGCCTGCTGACGCTCTACACCAACGGACTCATCGGCGAACGCAGCATCGATCCCGACGACGGCCTGGCACGGCTGTGCGCCGCACTCACCCGGCCGGCGGACCCGTTGCAGCAGATCTGCCAGGCAGTCGTGGACGCGCTGGTGCCCGCCCGGCCGGCCGACGACATCGCACTGGTCGTCGCCCGCACCCGCGTACTGCCGGCGCAGAACGTCGCGTCCTGGGAGCTGCCCCTGGAGGCTGCCGCGGCCGCCCGAGCCAGGACGCTCGTCACCGACAAGCTGACGGAATGGGGCCTGGAAGACCTGGCGTTCACGACCGAACTGATCGCCAGCGAGCTCGTCACCAACGCCTTCCGTTACGCCAGGGGTCCGATGACCCTGCGCCTGCTCCATGCGCGGTCCCTGGTCTGCGAGGTCAGCGACGCCAGCCACACCTCGCCCCACCTGCGCCGGGCCCGCACCACCGACGAGGGCGGCCGCGGCCTGTTCCTCGTGGCCCAGCTGGCCGAACGCTGGGGCACTCGCTACAGCCGCGAGGGCAAGACGGTCTGGACGGAACAGGGGCTCGCGGGCGCGCCCCAGTCCGCTCCCCGTGGTCCGGGCGGCCCATTCCGCCACCGCTGACCCGTCGTTCACCCGGGTACGGTCGCCCGGCGCGAGAGGAAGATCACGCCAGGTGGCGCGGTCTTGGCCATGCACCCGACACGCGGTACTGTCGGTCCGATATCGACGACGGCAAATCGGAAGCCGGTGAAAATCCGGCACGGTCGCGCCACTGTATTCGGGACGCCCCTGGGCATCTCGGGAGTCAGACCCGTAGCCGTCGTCATGTGCACCACCGAGATGGGACGCGAACTCCCAGAGGAGGTCCTGCCATGGCGCAGACCGTCGCCCAGCCGACAGCCAACACCCCCGCCGTTCCCGCCACGCTGCCGCTGAAGGCGATCGCTCCGTGGGCGGTCTTCTTCGGCATCCTCATGCTCGTCCTGCTGTACTTCGTCGGCGCCGAGCAGGGCGCCACCTCCGTGTTCAACGGCACGGACGTCCACGAGTGGGTGCATGACGCACGTCACCTGCTCGGCTTCCCCTGCCACTGACGCGGGGGGACGCAGCGCGCCCATGAACTCCGCAACCGTGCGAAACCTTCTCGTGCGGGGCATGCTCGCCGGCCTGGCCGCCGGCGTGCTCGCCCTCGTCGTCGCCTATTTCCTCGGTGAGCCGAACGTCGACAAGGCGATCGGATTCGAGGAAGCCCACTCCCACGAGCACGAGATGGAAGTCGTCTCCCGCTCTCTGCAGTCCACCGCCGGACTCGCCACCGGCGTTCTGGTCTACGGGGTCGCCTTCGGCGGTATCGCCGCACTCGCCTTCAGCTTCGCGCTCGGCCGCGTAGGGCGCTTCAGCCCACGGGCCACCGCGCTGTTGCTGTCCGGCTGCGCACTGCTGGCCGTCTACGTCGTGCCGTTCCTGAAGTACCCCGCCAACCCGCCGTCGGTGGGCAACCCCGACACCATCGGCAAGCGGACCACCTTGTACTTCCTGATGATGGTACTCAGCGTGCTTCTCGCCATCGCCGCCACGATGCTGGGCAAGCGACTCGCACCCCGGCTGGGTACGTGGTACGCGACGATCGTCGCGGTGGCCGCCTTCGCCGTCCTGATCGGTCTGGCCTACGCGTTCCTTCCCGCCGTCAACGAGGTGCCGAAGGAGTTCCCGGCCACCCTGCTGTGGAGGTTCCGTCTCTCGGCGCTGGCGATTCAGAGCGCGCTGTGGGGTGGTTTCGGCCTGCTCTTCGGCGAGTTGGCCGAGCGGAGGCTGAACCCCAAGCCCGCGACGGCCGCGTCCGGGCAAGCAGTCCCCGCCTCGAACTGACCGTTCTTGGACGCAAGAGGGCCCTTCGGAAGCGGCGGATTCAAGGGTTCGTCGCAACACGCGGTGAGTTGATCAAGCCGTGAACAGTCTGGACAGACGCACGGGCGGGGGGTCCCACACCAGCCTGTTGTGTGGGGGGGTGGTGTGTTTGGGTATGTACAGACGCTCGGCCGGGTTCACCAAGCCTAGAGTCTTGCGTGGGCTGCTGTCGAGTTCGGCGGCGACCGCGGCCAGGTGCTCGGGGGTGTGGACCGGGGGCCGTCCGGCTGAGGGCGCTGCTCCGCGTCGTCACCGTCCTGACGACCGGCCCGAGGGTCGGGACGCCCGGCGGGGCATCTTGACGCCCCGAGGCTCCTGGGCTGCATCCCGCGCATCCTGAATCCCCGGGGAGCAGGCAGTTCGGAGCCAGACTGACCGGGCAAGAATAGGGGCAATAATACGGGCAAGAATACGGACAGGAATGCGGTCCCCAAAGCCGCAATTGAGCTTTGGGGACCCGTATGCCGCCCATGGGGCGGAGTGGTTTCTATGCGTCAGCCGCGCAGACGGTAGCTGTTCGCGAAGCCGGAGGGATTGCAGACGTTCAACTGATTGGAGACCTGGTCGTAGGTCCATCCGGCAGGAACGTTGCATGCCCAGAGACCGTTGACGGGGGTGCGGAGGTGGTAGCTGTTGGCGAATCCGGACGGATTGCAGACGTTCAGCTGGTTGGAAACCCGGTCGTAGGTGAGGTTTCCGTTGGGGACGTTGCAGGCCCAGATGTTGTCCTGGCCGGTGCGCATCCGATAGCTGTTGGCGAACCCGGAGGAGTTGCAGACGTTCAGCTGGTTGCTGGCCTGGTCGTAGGTGTAGCCAGGGAGGACGTAGCACACCCAGATGTTGTCCTGAGGTGCTCGTAGGTGATAGTACGAATGGAATCCCGAGCCGCATACGTTCAGCTGGCTCGCCACCCGGTCATAGGTGTATCCCGACGGCACCGAGCATGCCCAGGTGTTGTCCAGCCCGGTCTGGCCGGATTCCGTGGCAACGGCCGTGAAACTCCCGGACAAGCCGATCAGAACAGCCAGGATCGCGAATAACCGTGCTCCCGCGCGCGCCACGGGTCTGAGCTTTTCCCGCATGGACGGATCTCCTTTTCAGGCGTGCAGAACCTGCGATGCCTCCGCACGTGCAATCTCCGCCGATAGGCGTGAGTTGACAGACGCCGGAGGCTGCCGCGCAGGACACTACCCGCATTCGTCGGAGAACCACGGACTTGTTTCAGCCTTGATGGGCCGTGATTTCGGTGGCTCGCTCGTTACGACGAGCGCAGCGGAACAGCGAGATCAGAGATTGCCGGCCGCCCGGCTGTCCCGCCTTCCCGCGCAGGCGTTGCTGTCGTGTCGCCAGGCGTTGGAGCGGTACGTGCACCTGAGGCAGCGGTTCCAGGAGCCGGAGACGACGCTGGTCGCCCATTTGATGGTCGAGCCAGTCCGGGACGCCGAGCTGCGAGGCCGTCGGCTCAGTGATGTGTCCTGTTCAGCGTGGGGCGATCGCCGCCTCGGCCGCCGCCTTGATCCGGGCGCCGAAGTTGCCGGCGTCCTTGCGCGCGGCGGCGATCGCCCCTCCCGAGGCGATATTTACCACCCCGAACCGCTCCCCAAAGAAATTGAGTAGGACGTGGGTT
>NZ_JBHYKH010000169.1:2987-7045 GCF_042741275.1 Streptomyces sp. NPDC058964 | reverse complement strand
CGACGAGCTTGCCCACCCCGTGCCCCTCCAGAACGTTGAAGATGCGGACGTGGGTCCTGCCGTCGGCCAGGCGCTTCAGGTCGTAGCCGCCTTCACGTACCGTCACGCTGTTCTTCGACACCTCGGTCCACCGGATCCTCACCGGAGCTTCGAACTCGGTGACGCGGAACTCCCTGCCGGTCTTCATCCCGGCGTCCTTGACCGTGCTCCGGAAGACCGTTCCCACGGTGGTCGGGGAGTCGGGGACCCGCTCGATCCCGAGCACGCGGGGGCTGAACTCCGGATCGTTCCGTCCATCGGCCAGGTAGGCGAAGACCTTCTCGACAGGCCGGTCGACCTCGGTCGTCGCATCAAACTGTCCTGGCATGGGCACTCCTGATCGGTCGACCCGTGGCGGCATCGCGAATCTACGGGACCGCCGGGCATCCCGCGAGGCGAACGGCACGGCGGCGCGGCCGCCACCGTCGCAGGCTATCCCCATCAATGGTTTGTGCAATCACCTTAAGATCCGTCAGTAGAGGCCCCCGCCTGCGGGCCGGGTGGGGGCCGCGCGTCGCGCACCCGGCGTCTTCGCGCCGCTTCTCGGTTCGCTTCAGACCGTTGCCGATCGCGTCGAAGCCTTTTCGTAACCGCTGTTTAACGCCAGACCCTTGCGCTCAGCGGCGTCGACCGAAAAGGTATCGCCACAAACCTTTGATCCCGGCGGGGAGCGGTACGCCGGATCCACCGGCGGCGACCCGAGCCCTAGGAGGTCCGTATGTCCACCGAGAAGTCAGTGACGGAGCCGGAGCGCGAGGGAACTCTGTCCGGAGACGCCAAACGCCTGCACGAACTCGGCTACGCGCAGGAGCTGGCGCGTTCGATGTCGGCGTTCTCGAACTTCGCCATTTCGTTCACGATCATCTCCGTCCTCTCCGGATGCCTGACGCTCTACGGATTCGGCATGGTCACCGGTGGGCCCGCGCTGATCACCTGGGGCTGGCCGCTGGTCGGCGTCATGACCCTCTTCGTGGGCCTGGCCATGGCCGAGGTCTGCTCCAGTTACCCCACGGCGGGCGGCCTGTACTACTGGGCGGCCAAGCTGGCTCCGTCCCACGGCCCGGCCTGGTCCTGGTTCACCGGATGGTTCAACTTCCTCGGCCAGGTGGCGGTCACCGCGGGCATCGACTTCGGCGCGGCCTTCTTCCTCAACGCGCTGCTCGACCTTCAGTTCGGCTTCTCCGCCACGCCGGGGCACACCATCCTGCTCTTCGGGATCCTGCTGGCCGTCCACGGCGCGCTGAACACCTTCGGCGTCAAGCTGGTGTCCGTCCTGGGCAACATCAGCGTCTGGTGGCACATCCTCGGCGTGCTGGTCATCGTCGGTGCGCTGGTGATCTTCCCGGCCAAGCACCAGTCCGCGAGCTTCGTCTTCACCCACTTCGTCAACGGAACCGGCTGGCACTCCGGCTTCTACGTCGGACTCCTCGGCCTGCTGCTCGCCCAGTACACCTTCACCGGCTACGACGCCTCGGCGCACATGACCGAGGAGACCCACGACGCGGCCAAGGCCGGACCGCGCGGCATCGTGATGTCCATCCTGGTCTCCCTCGTCGCGGGCTGGGTCCTGCTGCTCGGCATCACCTTCGCCATCCAGAGCTACGACGGTGCCCTGTCGAGCTCGACCGGTGTCCCGCCGGCGCAGATCTTCATCGACGCCCTCGGCGAGACCGGAGGCAAGCTCCTGCTGCTCGTCGCGATCGGCGCCCAGTTCTTCTGCGGCATGTCCTCGGTCACCGCCAACTCCCGGATGATCTACGCGTTCTCCCGGGACGGCGCGCTGCCGGGCTCCAAGGTGTGGCACCGCATCAACAAGCGGACCAAGACGCCCACCAACGCGGTGTGGCTGGCCGCCGGCGGTGCCTTCGTCCTCGGCCTACCCTATTTGTGGAACGCCACCGCGTACGCGGCCGTGACCTCGATCGCCGTCATCGGCCTGTACATCGCCTACGTCCTGCCGGTGTTCCTGCGGCTGCTCCAGGGCGACCGCTTCGAACGCGGCCCCTGGCACCTCGGCCGCTGGAGCCGGCCCGTCGGCGTCATCGCCGTCGTCTGGACCCTGTTCATCAGCGTCCTGTTCATGCTGCCCACGGCCAGCCCTGTCACCACCAAGACCTTCAACTACACCCCGCTCGCCGTCCTCATGGTCCTCGGCTTCGCCGGAATCTGGTGGCTGGTCTCGGCACGCAAATGGTTCGAGGGCCCGAAGGTTCAGGGCACCGCCGAAGAACTGGCCGCGATCGAGCACGAGCTGGAGTTCTGACGCACACAGTGGCGCCCCCCGACGACCCGGACCGAGCCGGGTACGGGGGGCGCCTTGCTCGTAACTCTCGTGACGGTCACCGGCGGCGGCCCGGCGCCGACAGCGCAGCGGTGAAGTCGTCCAGTGCCTCGAGGCTGTGGGCGCTGACGACGGCGTCGCAGTAGGGCAGCGCGGCGGCCATGCCGGCCACGAGCGGACGGTAACGGGGGCTCGCCGTACGTGGGTTGACCCATACGACGCGGTGGGCGACCCGGGACAGCCGCGTCATCTGGGTGGCGAGGAGCGCGGGCGCGCCGGTGTCCCAGCCGTCGGAGATGATGACGACCACGGCGCCGTGCGCCATGCCGCGTCGGCCGTACCGCTCGTTGAACTCCGCCAGGCAATCCGCTATCCGGGTACCCCCGGACCAGTCCGGGGCCGCCCGCCCGGCCCGTGCCAGGGCGTCGTGCGGCCCGGCCCGGCGGAGGGCGGGCGTGAGGCGGGTGAGGCGGGTGGCGAAGGTGAACACCTCGGCGTGGGCGGCACGGTGGGCGCAGTAGAGCAGTTGCAGCATGGCACGGGCGTAGGGCTCCATCGATCCCGAGATGTCGCAGAGCACGACGAGGTCGCGGGGCCGCGTGCGGGGTTCGAAACGGCGTAGGCGCAGTGGATGCCCGCCGGTGCGCCGACTGGCGGCGAGGGTTCGGCGTACGTCGATGTGCTCGCCGTGGAGAGCGGTGCGGCGTCGGCGGGACGGCCGGGTCGGGGTGCGAAGGACGAGGGTGCGCATCACCTCGGAGAGCCGGCCCAGTTCCTCGGCGGACAGGGCCGCGAAGTCGCGGGTGGCGAGGCGGTCGAGCGGACTGGCGGCCAGGGGTACCGGCGCCTCGCGCGACGGTGTGCCGTCCTCGCGGCCGCTTCCGCCGGTGGTGGCCTTCCGGGCGTCGTGGACAGTGCCGACGACGGTGTCCGGGTACGAGCGGGGCGGGTCGCCGGGCTGCCCGCGCTGTTGGCCGATGTCGGCCCTGGCGCCGAAGACCGCGCGGAAGACCACGTCGAACGGCTCGATCTGCTCGCGGTCGGACACGAGGGTGGCGAGTGCGCAGTGCCGCAGCTCGCGCGTCGTCGCCGGTGCCAGCAGGGTGAGGGCACGGGCGAAGCTCCGGGTGCGGTCCGGGCCCACCGCGATCCCGGCGTCGTGCAGGGCGGCGCTGAACGAGGCGGCCAGTTCCGGCAGGTCAGGCATCGGCCGCGGGCTCCGCGTCGACCAGCTGCGCCAGTCCGTCCCGGCGCACGGCCTCCAGATCCTCGGCGTACTTCAGCACCGCCCCCAGCGTGCGGTCGGCGGCGTCGGCGTCGAGCACGGAGAGCCCCAGCGCGTGCAGCGCGCCCGCCCAGTCGATCGCCTCGGCGATGCCAGGCGGTTTGGTGAGCTCCTGACGGGCACGCAGGCGGGCCACCCCACGCGCCACGCGGGCGGCGAGCCATTCCGCCGACTCCGGCAGCCTTGTGCGGATGATCGCGGCGACTCGCGCGGTGTCCGGGTAGTCGATCCAGTGGTAGAGGCAGCGGCGTTTGAGCGCGTCGTGCAGATCCCGGGTGCGGTTGGAGGTCAGTACGGCCACCGGCGCCACCGTGGCCGTCCGGGTGCCCAGTTCGGGGATGGTGACCGCGGCGTCGGCCAGCAGCTCCAGCAGGAACGCCTCGAACTCGTCGTCGGCCCGGTCCACCTCGTCGAGTAGCCGTAAGGCGGGCCGCGGTCCCCGATGCGAGATAG
>NZ_JBHYKH010000169.1:0-2977 GCF_042741275.1 Streptomyces sp. NPDC058964 | reverse complement strand
GGGCGCGGGGGCGCCCCCCCCCCCCCCACCCTCTCCCCCAAAGACCTCGCCGGGCCCCGTGCCCCCGTCGAGCTCGCCCCGGGGGGGGGGCCGGGGCCCGGGTGGCGACCGGGCGGCCCCCCGCGGCCGGGGCAGCAGATACTCCTCGGTGAACAGGTCGGCGTCGTGCAGCGACTCCCCACGGGACTCGGCCAGCCGGATCGCCAGCAGTTGCCGCGGGTAGTTCCACTCGTACAGGGCCTCGGACGAGGACAGTCCCTCGTAGCACTGCAACCGGATCAGCGGGGTGTCCAGTACGGCGGCGAGCGCGCGCGCCGCCTCCGTCTTGCCGACGCCGGGTTCGCCCTCCAGGAGGATCGGCTGCCGCATGCGTACGGCCAGCAGCAGCGCCGTGGTCAGGGCGTCGTCGGCCAGGTAGCCGACTGCGTCCAGCCGGGAGCGCAGGGCCGGGACATCCGCTTCGAGGGGGTCGGAGTCAGGCATGTGCGTAGTGGGAGGGGTCGTCGGCGAAGGCGTGCTGGCACCCCGGCCCGCAGAAGTACACAGTGCCGCCGGCCCGGTCCAGTGACAGCGTCGTGGGGGTGATCGTCACCGTCATGCCGCAGACGGGATCCACCACCTCGGTCCCGGCCCGCGGCGGGGGCGCGCGGGGGGGGGCGCGCCCCGGCCCCGGGTCCCTGTTCCGGACGGGTGGCGCGAGGGTCAGATCGGCAGCCGCAGGTGGAGCTTGTAGCCGCCGTCGGCCGTGGGGCCGGATGTGACGGTGCCGCCGAGGAGTTCGGCACGCTGGCGCAGGCCGACGAGGCCGTGCTGGGCGCTGGGGAGGGAAAGTACGGGCCGCTTGGGGGCGTCGTTGGTGATGGTCGTGTGGATCGCGCTGTCCCTGTGGTGGATGCAGACGGTCGCCTTGGCGCCGGGTGCGTGCTTGCGGACGTTGGTGAGGGCCTCCTGGACAGTGCGGTAGACGGCGCGCTGGACCGTGGGGGGAAGGTCCTCGGGCAGGTCCGCCTTCAGTTCCGTTTCGATGCCGCTGTTCTCGACCAGCCGCTGCAGGTCGGCCAGGGACGGCTGCGGGGTGAGTTCCGTGGGGCGGCTGCCGGAGGCGCGCAGCACGCTGACCATGTGCCGCAGCTCGTCGAGGGTCTGCACGCTGAGCCGCCGGATCGTGGCCGCGGCCTCCCTGGTCTCCTCGTCCCGGCTGCTCACCTGGAGCGCTCCGGCCTGTACGGCGATGAGGCTGACCTGGTGGGAGACCACGTCGTGCATCTCCCTGGCCAGTCCGGCACGCTCCTGCGCCAGGATGCTCTGGGCGGACAGCAGCCGTTCCTGCTCGCGTGCCTCGGAGATCTCGGCGAGCCGCAGGGACAGGTCGCGTCGGGCCTGTACGAGCTGGCCCAGGAAGACGGGTGCCGCCGCCGTGGCCAGCGTGTAGGTGAGATGCAGGAGGTTGTCGGTCTGATCGAGCTCGTCGGCCTGCAGGGACGACCAGGGCCAGGGCATGAAGTCGGCGACCGTGTAGGCCAGCGCGCAGGCGGCCAGCAGCACACGGTGCCGGCTGAGCGAGGAGAGCGTGTACAGCGCGATGACGGTGGCGAACACCGCGTCGGAGATCAGCGCGGTGGGCAGTGTGAGGACGTAGGTCACCAGCGGCAGGCGGCGGCGCAGTATGAGGGCGACGGCGGCGAGCAGAGCCCAGCCCGTGGCTACCGGCGTCGCGACGTCGATGTGCGCCCACGCGTCCAGCAGCGATACCAGCACGAGGCCGGCGTCGACCAGTGGGGCTGGGATCCCTCTGTGCTTCATGTCGCGTCCTGGTCCCGCGGCGAAGCGAGCAGGCCCGCGCGTTCGGCGATCAACGCCGCCTGTACTCGGCTGCTGACGCGAAGTTTGCTGAAGATGGCGCTGACATGGCCTTTCACCGTTCCGGTGCTCAGGTGCATGCGCTCGCCGATGTCGGTGTTGGCCAGCCCCTCGGCCATGAGGACCAGGACGTCGCGCTCACGCCCGGTCAGCCGGTCCGCGAGGTGGACGGCCGGCTCGCGCACGTCCTTGTCGAGGTAGCCGTCCACCACCGTGCGCGTGACCTTGGACGACAGCACTGTCCCACCCTTGGCCAACGCGCGCACGAGGTGTGGCAGCTGCTCCGGGTCGGTGTCCTTGAGCAGGAAGCCCGCGGCGCCCGAGCGCAGGGCGGTCGCCACGTACTCGTCGGCGTCGAACGTGGTGAGCATGGCCACCACCGGCGGGTCCGCCATGCGTCGGAGTTCGGCCAGGACGGTGAGCCCGTCGACGTCCGGCATGCGGATGTCGAGCAGGACGACGTCCGGGTTCGCTTCCCGTACCGTCCGGACGGCCTCGCCGCCGGGGACCGCCGCCACGACCTCGATGTCTTCCGCCGTGTTGAGGATGTGGGTGAAGCCCCCGCGGACCAGGGCTTCGTCGTCGACCACCAGGACCCGGATCACGTGCGCTCCGCTCGTCGCGAACCCTCCGTTCGATCCGTACCACGGTGGAGGCCGTATCCGGGCGGGCCGGGGGTGATTCCCGCCGATTGGCGGCGCGGTACCGGACGGTCGGCGGGGGTGGCTCCGGCCGGTCGGCGGGGCGCCTTCGGAAGCGCGCCCGGTGAGTCGGACCGGGAATTGGGTACAGCCTGAGGACATGAGGCGGAATGCGTCACCGGTCGTACCCACGGTGGAGTCGTGCGCGCATGCGGCGGCCCCTTCCCCCGCCTGTTCCCAGGCGCCGTCGACGGGACGGCTGATCGGCATAGACCTGGCCCGTGGCCTCGCGGTCTTCGGAATGTTCTCCGTCCATGTCGGCCCCGATGTGACGGTGGGCGGGCCGGTGGGGTTCCTGCTGGAGACGGCGCGGGGCCGCTGCTCCCCCCAGTTCGCGCGGCTCCACCGCTTCACTCTGATCAAAAACACCCGACCGCCCCGTGCCCCCACCGGGCGCCCCCGCCCGCGACCCCGTG
>NZ_JBHYKH010000168.1:0-16672 GCF_042741275.1 Streptomyces sp. NPDC058964 | reverse complement strand
GGCATCCCGCCCGAACGCGCAGAACGCCCAGAGCACGCAGGACGACCACCACGACCACCACGACCACCACGACCAGGACGACCAGGACGACCAGGACGAGTGGACCCACCCCGCCACCGCCACCCACACCCCCCCCACCCCCGCCCCCGCCCCCCCCCGCCCCTCGGGTCAGGAGCCGTAGAGCTCGGTCATCTCCGTGAACTTGCCGTCGCTGTTCACGGCCACGTCGAAGAAGTTCTCGCCGTAGCAGTCGCTGGTGTCGGCGGGGGTCGTGGAGGTCTCCTGCGCGGTGCCGTTGACGCAGACACGGATGTGCGCGAGGCCGCCGCCCGCGGCGGTGAGCCTCGACGGCCCCTTCTTCTTCACGTGGAGGACCGTGATGGGCGTGTCGTCGGAGGCGACGGTGTACGTCCGTTCCTTCCCCGTCGCGTCGTAGAAGGCGCCCTCGTCGGGGTTGCAGCTCTGCGTGGCGTCCTTGGTGGTGAGGGTGTTCATGGCACCGGAGACGCTCTCGACCAGGACGTACTTGTGGCCCGGGGCGAGGGTCGGGCAGCCGCCCTTGGCGGTGGGGCTCGCCGAGGTCGTGGGGCTCGCCGAGGCAGGAGTGCCGCCGGTGCTGCCGGCGGCCCCCGTGTCGTCGGGCTGGCAGGCGGTCAGCGTGAGCGCGGCACAGGCCAGCGCGGTGGCGCCAAGGGCATGACGGATGGACGGCACGGTTCCCCCGATATGGTGCGGCCCGGACGCACACGGCCCGGGCGGACGGCATGAGCAAGGGCCCGCGCGCCGCTGTGCATACCGGCGGCCCCGGGCCCGGGCCGAAGATCGACCCGGGCCGGAACTATATAGGCATGTACCTGCCGAATCCGCGCAGCAGCCGCGGCGCGGCGGTCAGTTGAACGCCCCGAACGCCTTGGAGAACGCGAACCTGTCCTGGGTGATGGAGCTGCACGTGGCGTCCGCGGTGGGCTTGGTGCCGCCGTCGCACTGCTTGTCACGGGTCGCCGACCACATCGACAGCCAGCCGAGGCCCTTGGACTTGGCGAAGTTCACCAGCTGCGTGGCGTCGTCGACCTTGAACACCTCGGCGGAGACGTCGTTGACGCCGATCATCGGGGTGACGGCGACAGTCTTCCAGGCCGCACTGTCGGACAGGCCCAGCACGCTCTTGACCTGGGCCTGGGTGGCGGTGGCGGCCTGCTCGGCGTAGGAGCCCATGTCGCCGTTGTACGCGGGGCCGTAGTCCATCGCCATGATGTTGACCGTGCCGATCTTCACACCGTTGGACTTGGCGTTGGACAGGAGGTTCACGCCGTCCTGGGTGAGGCCCTCGGGCATCACCGGGAGGGTGAAGGAGACGTCCAGGCCCGGGTGCTGCGCCTGGAGCTTCGCTATCGCCTTCGCGCGCAGGGTGTTCGCCGCCGTGTTGGGCAGCGCGCCGCCTTCCACGTCGAAGTCGACCTTGGTGAGCTTGAACAGGTCCACGGCCTTGCCGTAGGCCGTCGCGAGCGCGTCCGCCGAGGAGCAGGTCGTGGCGAGTTCGGATCCGGACGCGCCACCGAAGGAGACGCGGACGTCACCACCCTTGGCCCGCAGGGCGCCGATCTGGGCGGCCACGCCGTCGCTCGCCAGGTCCGTCACCCCGCCCCACTTGGGGGTGCAGCCGCCGCCGTCCGTGACGAAGGCGAGGTTGTAGTTCTTCACGCCGGTCGCACTGGCGCTCGCGACCAGGTCGAAGGCGGGGTAGAGCGAGGTGTCCACGTAGGGGGCGAAGCCGGCGGAGGCGGTCGTGCCGATGCCGGTGCTCTGGGACGGGGAGGCAGTGGCCGTCGGGGTCGGGGTCGGCTTCTGGGTCGGGGTCGCGCTCTGGGTCGGAGTGGGGGTGGGGGTGGGGGTGGGGGTCGCGGACTGCGTCGGGCGGCCGCTCGGCTCGGGTGTGGCGGTGTCGTCGGCGGAACACTTGGCGTTGTCGATACGGCAACCGGTCGGATCGCCGGTGCCGTTCACCACGAAGCCGACGGTGACCGACTTGCCGGACGCCAGGCCGTCGGTGTCCCACTTGGCGGGCTTCACGGTGACGTGCTGCCCGCTCACGCTCGACTCGGCGTTCCACAGCGAGCCGAGCCTGGCACCGGCCGGCAGGTCGAACTCCAGCGTCCAGTCCTTCTCCGTCTGACCGCTGCTGTTCGTCACGACGTACTGCGCGGTGTAACCCGTCGACCAGCCACTGGTCCTGGTGTAGGCGGCACCGACACCGGCGGCATGCGCGATGCCGGTGAACATGATGGCTCCGCCGCCGACCACGGCCGCGGCGACGAGGCCGCCGATCGCCTTGTTCCTGCCACTGATCCTGCGCCGGTGCGTACTCATCGCTGGTGCCTGCCTTCGCTGTCCACGGGGTGGGGTGCGGCAGCACGCTAGCGGCAGAGATTCGGACAAACGGCCCGACAGGGGCGGCCGTTGAGGATCTTAGGGTGCGCTTAAGGAAGGGATCGGGAACGGTTAAAGGTAGAGACCAATCTGCCGGTCCGGCGGCGGCGCACGGCGCCTCGGTGCCCCCTGCGCACCGGCTCCCGCCCGTCCAGCTGGATCCAGATCCGCACCTCGGTGCCGCCGAGGACCGACGAGCCGATCCGCACGTCGCCGCCCGTCGATTCGGCGAGCCTGCGCACGATGTCCAGGCCCAGGCCGGTCGAGCCGTCGTTGCCCGAGCCGCGGCCGCGGGCCATCGCCGCCTCGGGGTCGGGTATGCCGGGGCCCGCGTCCGAGACCAGCACGATCACCGCGTCCTCCCCGTTGTGCACGTCCACCGCGAAGGCCGTGCCCTCGGTGGTGTGCCGGAAGACGTTACCGAGCAGCGCGTCGAGCGCGGCGGCCAGGTCGGCGCGGGCCACGGGTATGCGCACCGGCCGCTCGACCCCGGCCAGCCGCCACTTGCGGCCCTCGTCCTCGGCGAGCGCGGACCAGAACCCCATCCGCTCCCGGACCACTTCGGCCGCGTCACACCCGGCCCCGGGACCGGCCGCGGCGGTCTGCGGCTTGGCCTCCCGTGCGGTACGGATGATCGTGTCGACCTCGCGCTCCAGCTGGGCGACGGCGGACCGGGTCTGCTCGGCGGCCGGTCCGTCGCCGAGCGAGGCCGCGTTCAGGCGCAGGACGGTGAGCGGGGTGCGCAGCCGGTGGGACAGGTCCGCCGCCAGCTCACGCTCGTTCGCCAGGAGTTGGACGACCTGGTCGGCCATGGAGTTGAACGCCACCGCGGCCAGCCGCAGTTCGTTCGGCCCCTCCTCCGGCACCCTCGCCCCCAGCTTCCCCTCCCCCAGGTCGTGCGCGCTCTCGACCAGCCGCTGCGCGGGCTGCACCATCCGCACGCCCAGCCGGTCGGCGACCGCGACGGAGCCGACGATCAGCGCGACGCCGACGGCGGCGAGGACCGCCCAGGCCGTGCCGACGCCATTGCTGACCTCGGACTCGGGGACGTACACCTCGACGACGGCGACGCCGGAGCTCAGCGCGACCGGCTGGAGCAGTGTGGAGCCGCCGGGCACCTCGGTGGTCGAGGCGCGTCCCAGTCGGCGTACGGTCGCGATGTCCCGGTCCGCGGCACGCTGCCGGCCGATGTCCACGGCCGACGACGCGTCCGCGGCCGGTATGTGCACGGCCATCCCGGAGTCCGCGCCCGCCGAGACGACCACCCGCTCCAGCTTGTCGCGGTCGGTGGTGATGGACAGCGCGGGGGCGACCGCGGCCGCCTCCCGCTCGGCGTTGGAGAAGGCACGGTCACGGGCCATCTCCTTGATGACCAGACCGAGCGGGACGGCGAAGGCGACCACGACCATCGTGGTGACCGCCAGACAGACCTTGACCAGTGCCCATCTCATGGCGTCGGCTCCGCCTCCCCGGGCGGCTCCAGCTTCACGCCGACGCCCCGCAGGGTGTGCAGATAGCGCGGCCGCGCCGCCGTCTCGCCCAGCTTCCGGCGCAGCCAGGACAGATGCACGTCGATGGTCTGGTCGTCGCCGTACGACTGCTGCCAGACCTCGGCGAGCAGTTCCTTGCGCGGCACGACGACACCGGGGCGGCCGGCCAGGAAGGCGAGCAGGTCGAACTCACGGCGGGTCAGGTCCAGCCGCATGCCGTCGAGTTCGGCCTGGCGGCGCAGCGGATCGACGGTCAGACCGCCGACGCGGATGACGGTCGAGGGCGGGCTGTCGCCGACGGCCGCGCGGGAGCGGCGCAGCACGGCGGCGATGCGGGCCGACAGGTGCTCCACCGAGAACGGCTTGGTGAGGTAGTCGTCGGCCCCGGCGTTCAACAGCCGTACGACCTCCGTCTCGTCGTCGCGCGCGGTGGCGATGATGACCGGCACGTCGGTGATGCCGCGCAGCATCTTCAGGGCCTCGGAGCCGTCCAGATCGGGCAGTCCGAGGTCCAGGATGACCACGTCGAAACGGAAATGGGCGACCTCGCGCAGCGCCTCCAGCGCCGTACCGACGCTGCGCACGGTGTGCGAGGCGTCGGTCAGATGCCGGATGAGCGCCGAACGTACGAACTGGTCGTCCTCGACCACGAGCACACTTGCCATGCGCCGCACCGTACGCCATGGGAGCGATGCCGGTCCGGCACCTGTGGATAACCTCGACCATGTGCGGCCCGTGCGACGGGTGAGGCAGTATGGCACGCGATGCTCAGAGGACTCGTACACGTACTGGCTTGGTCGCTCGCCACGGGCGCGGCGGTCACGCTGTCGTGGTGGGGCGTCCACACGGTCATGACGGGGACCGCGTACGACCCGCCGCGCGCCCTGCCCATCACCGCGGCCGACTCGACGACACAGGCCGCCTCGAAGCCGCTGGCGTCCTCGACCTCCCGGCCGTCTGCGCCTTCGGGGACCCCGTCCGGCAAGTCCTCCGCCTCCGGCACGCCGGCGCCCGCGCGGACCCCTGCGTCGAAACTCTCGACCGCCCCGTCCCAGACCACCGACGGCCGGGTCAGGGGCTATGACACCGACGGCGGGCGGGCGGTCTTCGACCTGGGCAGGACCAGCGCGACGCTCGTCTCGGCCACCCCGGGCACCGGCTGGTCGATGCAGGTGTGGAAGACGGAGACATGGATCCGGGTGGAGTTCAGCAGGGGCGCGGACCGGGTGTCGGTGTTCTGCACCTGGCACGACGGGCCGCCGCACGTGGAGGTGGGCACCTACTGACAGCGCCGTCCGGCGGCGGGCGAGCGAAGGACGGCCGGCGAGCGCCGGGCCGGGACCTAGCGGAACACGGAGGGCGGCGGGGCCGGGGAGGCCACGGCCGCCGCGTCCGTCACGGGCACCGCCCCGCCGGTGAAGTCGGTGAGCTGCCTGCCGTGTTCGACCCGGCCGGGGTGCGGGTCGGAGGCGGCCCGCCGGGTCAGTTCGGCGACCGGCAGCGGTCGGTCGGAGGCCAGGAGGACCGCGTTGCCGAACCGCTTGCCGCGCAGCACGGCCGGATCGGCGGCGAGTGCGAGTTCCGTGAACCGGGCGGCCGCGGTGGCGATCTGGCCGCGCAGATGGGCGAGCGGCGGCCCGTCGGCGAGGTTGGCCGCGTAGACGCCGGTCGGGTTCAGGGCCCGGCGGACCTCGTCGAGGAACTCGGCCGAGGTGAGGTGGGCGGGCGTGCGAGCCCCGCTGAACACGTCCGAGACGACCAGGTCGGCCCAGCCGTCGGGCACCTTGGCCAGGCCTTCGCGGGCGTCCACCGACCGCACCCGGATCCGGGCGCTCGGATCCAAGGGGAGTTCCCGGCGAACGAGTTGGACGAGACTCGCGTCGCGCTCGACTATCTGCTGGGTGGAGCGGGGGCGGGTGGCGGCGACGTACCGGGCGAGCGTGAACGCGCCACCGCCGAGGTGTACGACGTGCACGGGCTTGCCGGGCGGTGCGACCAGGTCGATGACGTGCCCGAGCCGGCGCTGGTACTCGAAGGAGAGGTACGCCGGGTCGTCGAGGTCGACGTGCGACTGCGGGGCGCCGTCGATCAGCAGCGTCCAGGCCCGGCCGCGGTCGGGGTCGGGTATGAGCTGCGCGAGCCCGCCGTCGACGGTCTCCGTGACGACTTCGGCGGCCGGTCTGCGCCGTTGGTTCCTGGACTTCCCCACTCCGCCATTTTCGCAGGCGGCGCGGGGTGCTGCCGCGCGAGGCCTCAGCGGCGGCTGTCCGCGGCCTCGATCAGCCGCGCCGCCTCGCCCAGGGCTCTTCGCAGCACCGCCGGATCCGTCGCGAGGTCGGCGTCGCCGGGCGGCAGCAGCCAGTCCGACCCCTTCACCGGCGGCTCCGGATTCAGGCTGAGCCCGCGGCCGTTGGTCTCCGTGCACGTGCTCCCCGGGACGTCCCACGCGGCCGCGGTCCCCGGCGGCACCAGGAAGCCGAGCGTGTCGCACCCGCCGTCGTGCAGTACGGGCCCCACCGCGTCCCCGGCGGCCCCCCGCCGCAGGATGTCGACGGCCTCCAGCCCCTGCCGGGCGGGCACCGTCACGAGGTCGCACGCCGTCTCCGGCGGCGCGCAAGGGTTGTCGTGCGTACAAGGATCGTTGCTCTGGCTGGTCTCCATCCCGGCCTCCACCACGCAGCCCTCCTGCAGTCCATGAGGTCCAACGCACGGCGGCGTCAACGGCTACGGCACAAGTCAGCCGCAAAGGATGGCAGTTCATGGCAGATCGTGGATGAGATATCCGGTTTGTAGCCAAACGCAGCGTGGCGGGTCGGATACAGCAGGTACGTTCTTGCCCGCCGGAATCAAGATGCCGCACGGGCCGTTGGGCCGTGTTTCACGCCGAATCCGGCACGGTTCGACGGTTCGCACGAGAGGACCCGGCCATGGCGTCGTCAACCGTGACCTCGTCACAGTCCGAGCGGCCACCACGGCCGAACCTCGCCTTCCGGCGTCTGCGCGGCCGGCGGTCACCCGCCGAGTTCGCGGCGCTGGTGCGGCGGGCCGCCCACGAGATCGGCGAGCGGGTCAGTTGTGACGCGCGCTACATCGGCCGGGTGGAGGCGGGCGAGATCCGCTGCCCGAACTATGCGTACGAACGGGTGTTCCTGCACATGTTCCCCGACCGCACGCTCGCCGACCTCGGCTTCGCGCCGCGCTCGTCCGTCCGCGGACGCGGGGCGCGCCCGGCCGGGGAGGCACCCCCCTCGCTCATCACGAGTCCGGCGTTCGCGACGAGTGAGACGCGGGAGGCCCACGAGCCGTATGACACGCAGGACCCGTACGACACGCACGAGAACCACGAGGAGAGCGACGTGCTACGTCGCGCATTCATGACCGGCGGGGGCGCCACGGTGGCCGCCGCGCTGGGCCCGTTCGGGCTCACCATCGACGCCGCGGCCGCCGACCGGCCGATCCGCCGCGCCGGGTCCGGGGAGGCTGCCGCCCTCGAGGAGGCCGTCCGCAGAATCCGACTGCTCGACGACCGGCACGGCGCGGACGGCCTCTACCGGCGCGCGGCGGCTCCGCTGCGCGCTGCCTACGCGCTGCTGGACGCCGGTGCGACCCGGCAGACGACCGCCGACCGCCTGCACTCGGGCGCGGGTGAACTCGCCATCTCCGTGGGCTGGCTGGCGCACGACTCCGGTCGCTTCGACGACGCGCGCTCCCACTACGCCGAAGCGCTCGCCACCTCACGTATGACCGGCGATCCCGCGCTGGAGGCGCACGCCTTCTGCAACATGGCGTTCCTGGCCCGCGACGCCGGGCGTCCGCGTGAGGCGGTCCGGGCGGCCCAGGCCGCGCAGCGCGCCGCGCGCCCGCTGGGCTCGGCCCGGCTGATGTCGCTGCTCGCGCTGCGCGAGGCGGGCGGCTGGGCGGGGCTCGCCGACCGCACCGGGTGCGAGCAGGCACTGGCCCGCGCGCAGGCCCTCTACGAGCGAGGCCACTCGGACGCCGATCCCGAGTGGATGAGCTTCTACGGAGAGGCCGAACTGGAGGGGCTGGAAGCGCAGTGCTGGTCGACGCTGGGCGACTGGCCGCGCGCGGCCCGGCACGCACGCTGGGCCGCGCAGCTCCAGGATCCGCACTTCAGCCGGAACATCGCCCTGTACACCACCGAGCTCGCCGACGACCTCGCGCGCGGGGGGCGGCCCGACGAGGCGGCGACGGCCGGGATGAAGGTCCTCGACCTGCTGGGCCAGGTCCAGTCGTCCCGCATCCAGACGATGCTCTCGGGCACGGCACGGGTGCTGCTCCCGCACCGGCGCGCCTCCGGCGTCTCGGAATTCCTGGAGAGACACGCCTCGCTGCCCCGTCCGGTATGAGGCGGCCCACGCCCGGCGGTCGGCCTGCGCGTACGGCGTCCGGCTCATGGCGCTGCGGGTCCGCAAGGCGGACGACCGACCGGGCGGAGCGGCCGGCTGCCGCGCGCGGTGTACGGCGACACCGGATATGAGGCCGTACGGCAGGCGGCCGGCCGGCGACACTGCCGCCGCACACGGCATACGGTCGGCCGGGGACGAGTCCGCGGCCTGGGCTGCTGAGTCCGAGAGGCAGCCGGACGCCGTGCCCGGCGTGTGGTCGTGACGGGCTACGCGGCCAGGTGGCCCAGGTCGTTCCAGCTCTCGATCGCCGGTTCGCCGTAGGCCCAGCCCAGGACCGACAGGGACGTCGGGTTGAGGCGGATCCGGGCGGCGAAGTCCAGCGGCAGGCCCAGCCACCTCGCCCCGATGGAGCGCAGGATGTGTCCGTGGGCGAAGACCAGGACGTCGCTGTCGGCGGACCGGGCCCACTCCACCACCTCGTCCGCCCTCGCCGTCACCTCGGCGAGGGTCTCCCCCTCGGGCACACCGTCGCGCCAGATCAGCCAGCCGGGCCGGACCGCCTGGATCTCGGCGGGGGTCATGCCCTCGTAGGCGCCGTAGTCCCACTCCACGAGCGTGTCCCAGACCTGCGCACGTCCGCCGAACCCCGCGAGTTCGCACGTCTCACGCGCGCGTGCCAGCGGGCTGGTGCGCACCTCCACGTCGGGCAGCCCGTCGAACGGCGCCCGGTGCAGGCGCTCGCCGAGCAGTTTGGCACCCTGCCGTCCCTCGTCGAGGAGCGGAATGTCGGTCCTGCCGGTGTGCTTGCCGGACAGCGACCACTCCGTCTGTCCGTGCCGGGCCAGCAGGATGCGCGGTGCCATGTGTGACCTTTCCGGAGGAGATGTCGGAAGACGGTGATTCGGAGGCGGAACCCCTCCATCATCGCGCACCCTGTCCGCGGGCAACCCGCCGGGAGATCCCTGCGTCTTTGAGGGCTGGAACACCCCGAGAGGGCCGAACGCGTACACCGTAAAGTGTCCCGGTCGGCCCACCGGGTGCCGCGGAACAGAAGGGGGAGGGCGATCGGATGCCGCAGACCGAGACACCGGGCACCGAGGTGTCCCCGCGAACCCGGCTGCGCTGGTGGACCGAGCTGCCCCTGATCCTCCTGGTGTACGGCTGCTACTCGGCCGGCCGCCTCCTCGCCCGGGGCGACGTCTCCGGCGCCGTCGACCACGGCCTCGCGATCCTGCGCGTCGAGAAGGCCCTGCACATCAACGCCGAGCACCCGCTCAACCGCCTGTTCACCCGCGAGGCGTGGCTCGGCGTGCCGGCCGACTTCTGGTACGCGTCGCTGCACTACCTGGTCACGCCCGTGATCCTGGTCTGGCTGTTCCGCAGGCGCACGCAGTTCTACCGCGCCGCCCGCACCTGGCTGATGACGTCCACGTTCATCGGTCTGATCGGCTTCACGCTGCTGCCGACCTGCCCGCCCCGGCTGCTCTCGGCGGGCCACGGTTTCGTCGACACGATGGCCCAGTACAGCTCGTACGGCTGGTGGGGCGGCCAGGCCAGCGCCCCACGGGGCATGGGCGGTATGACGAACCAGTACGCGGCCATGCCCAGCCTGCACGTGGGATGGGCGCTGTGGTGCGGCGTGATGCTCTGGCGCTACGGCGGCACGCGCGTCACGAAGATCCTCGGCGTCGCCTACCCGCTGCTGACCGCGATCGTGGTCATGGGCACCGCCAACCACTACTCGCTCGACGCGGTCGCGGGCGTCGCCGTGATGGGCGTCGGACTGCTGCTCGCGCCGTACGTGATGCGCACCGCCGACCGGGTCCGGGCCCTTCTGGCCCCGCGCGCCTCGGTCGTCGCAGCGCGCTCCGACGGCACAGGTTCCCCGATTGTCAGTGGCGGATGCCAGACTTCCACGGGTGAACGAATTCCACGGCAGCGCGAGGAGCTCAGGTCCGCGGCCGAGCCGGACGCCTCTCCCACCGACGCCGGGGACGGCGCTGCGGCAGCGGCTCGCTGAGCTGCGCGGACCGGACGTACCGGCCAAGGCCCTGGACGCGCGCGCCCTCGCGGCGCTCGCCGCCAACCCCGGGTGCCGGCGGCGCGCGATCCTCGACGGCGCCGGGGTGGACAAGGTGGCGCTGGCGGGCGCGCTGGGCGTGCCGTCCGCGTTCGGGCAGTCGCAGTTCGCCCTCACCCGGGGCAACGCGTTCGAGGCGCGGGTCAAGGCCGACGGCGGCGCCGAGCTGCTGAGGCTGGCGCACACCAGACTGGACCCGGGCGCCGAACCCCCGCACGAGGCCGCCGTGCCGGACCTCTCCGCGATCGGCCCCCAAGGCCGCACGGCGCGCACGGCACTGGCGCTGCGCGAGGCCGCCGGGGCGCCCGGCACGTGGACGCTGCTCGACCACCCCATGCTCGCCCTCGACGTCGCGGGCTCCCCCGCCTTCCTGGAACCGGACGCGGTGGTCGTCCACCCGGACGGCAGCTGGACGGTCGTGGAAATCAAGTCCTTCCCCATGCTGGACGGTTCGGCCGACCCGGCGAAGGTGGGCGCGGCCGCGCGGCAGGCGGCGGTGTACGTGCTGGCGCTGGAGGACCTCGCGGGCCGCATCGACCCGGCCCCGCGCGTGCGTCACCGCGTCCTGCTGGTCTGCCCGAAGGACTTCTCCAACCTCGCCACCGCCTCCGCCGTCGACGTCCGCAAGCAGCGTGCGGTCACCGCCCGCCAGCTGGCCCGGCTCACCGGCATCCAGGACATCGCCGACGCACTGCCCGAGGGCACCTGCTTCGCCCCGGACCTGCCGGCCGAGCAGCTCACGGCCGCCGTCGAGTCCGTCCCGGCGACCTACGCCCCCGAGTGCCTGGCCGCCTGCGAACTCGCCTTCCACTGCCGGGAACGCTCCCGCGCCGCCGGTGCGGTGACCACCCTCGGCCGTCCGGTCCGTGCCGAACTGGGCGGCCTGACCACGGTCGACGACGTGCTGTCCGCGGCCCGCGGCGAGAGCGGCGACCCGGACGACCCGGCGGTGGCCGCACTGCGCAGGGCCGCGGCCCTGCGGGCGGAGGCGCTGTCGGCCGCCGGCGGGGCCGGCCTTCCCGGGGGCGTGCCCGGGGCCAGGCCCGGCCAGGAGGTGACCCCTTGTCGCTGATCGCCACCCTCGCCCGGCTGGAGGCCGTCAGCACCGGCCGCGCCCGTCCAGCCGCCACCGTCCTGCACCGGCATCTGTCCGACCGTCCCCTGGTGTTCGTGCCGCTGACCACCGCCGGTGAGAGCGGTGCCCCGCTCGGGGCGCTGGTCGGCACCGACCGCGCCGCGCCGCGCCTGCTCGTCGTACCGCAGCCGCGCGACCGCGACCTGCGCTTCGCGTTCCTCGCCGAACTGGCCGACGTCGTCCTGCCGTACATCGACTCCTGCGCCGAGGCCGTGGAGGCCGCTGAGCGCACCGAGACCGACCCGGAGACCGGCAAGCGCGTCAAGGTCGAGGTGGAACTGTGCGCGGACGCCCCGCAGTTGATCGTTCCGGGCCGCGCGGGCGTCGATTTCGTACGGCTGCTGGGCCGCTCCATGCGGTTCCGCCGCACCGCCGAGCAGGAGCCCGAGGCCCCGTACCCCGCACCGCCCCGGGTGCCGTTGCTGGGGCGCTGGCTGACCCACTTCGGGGAGCGGGCCAGGGTGCCCGGCTCCTCACTGCTGCTGGCCGCGACGGACGTACTGGCCAGGCACTGGGCGACGGGGCAGTCCAGCCTGGAGGACCAGCACCTGGGCGCGCTGCTCGCCTGGATCGACCCGCCGGAGGGCGAGAGCGGCGCCGAGGCGGCCCTGCGCGCCGCGCACGCGCGGGACGCCGGCGACCAGCTGCTGTGCCCGCCCGCGGGCCCAGCCACGGACCCGGCGTTCGACAACAAGCTGCTCGCGCCCGCGTTCGAGCGCTACGACCGCGCCAGGGTCGCCCTCGCCGCCGCCGAGGACGGCCTGGAGGCCGACGACCGGCTCGGCGCGCTCACCGCCGCCGAGCGGGAGATCCGCGCCCTGGTGGAGAGCCGTACGCGCCCCACCTGGGACGCGGTGTGGCGCGGGATCGACCTGCTGCGCGCGCTTCCGGAGGGCGCGCGTGTCGAGGAGCGGTGGACCCGGGACCGCTGGTCGTTCACCGGCCACCGGGACCGCGTCCTGGCCGGGGAGCCCCCGCAGCCGCGCCGCGACGACGCCGTGACGGCCGCCAACAAGCTCGCCACGCGCGAGCGCGAACAGGCCCGTCTGGAAGCCCAGGAGGCCCTGGACGACCCGCTGGTGATGGCCGGGCGGCGGCTGTCCGGGGAGGCCTTCGCGGGCGAGGTCGTCGATGTCGTCATGGCGTACAGCGAGGGCAAGCGGCCCAGCCCGCGCCCGCTGGTCACGGTCCGCACGGACGACCGGCCGCATCTGGGGGAGCGGGCGAAGGTGTACCGCTCGCTGGGCGGGAAGCCGCAGGCCGCCGAGTTCGTCGGGCACGAGGGCGAGGGGCTGGTCGTGCTGCGCATCGTCGACAAGATGGGCCGCGGCAAGGAGCCGGAGGAGGGGTCGGTGCCGGAGAAGGGCGACCTGATCTGCTGCACGCTGTTCGAGCACGAGCAGCGGGGCGGGGCCAAGCTCCCCGACCCGGAGCAGACACCGTGGACGCACGGTGGTCCGCCGGGCGAGGCGGAAGCCGAGGCCGCCGACGCCGTGACCGAGGAGGACGTCCTGTGACGGCACCGGCCTTCGACCCCGCGACGGCCGCCGCGCAGGCCACCGACGCGATCCTCCGTGACACCCTGCGCGGCACCGACCGGGGCGTGGTCGTGGACTCGCCGCCCGGCGCCGGCAAGTCCACGCTCGTCGTCCGCGCGGCGCTCGAACTCGCCGGTGCCGGGCGCCCGCTCATGGTGGTCGCGCAGACCAACGCCCAGGTCGACGACCTGGTCGTGCGGCTCGCCGAGCAGAGCCCCGACCTGCCCGTGGGCCGCCTGCACAGCAGCGACGCGGAGCCGTACGACAAAGCGCTGGACGACCTGCCGAACGTACGGAAGTCGTCGAAGGCGGCGGACCTGAGCGGCATCCCGGTCGTCCTGTCCACCGCTGCGAAGTGGGCGCACGTCAAGGTGGACGAGCCCTGGCGGCACGCGATCGTCGACGAGGCGTACCAGATGCGCTCGGACGCGCTGCTCGCCGTGGCCGGGCTGTTCGAGCGGGCGCTGTTCGTGGGCGACCCGGGACAGCTGGACCCGTTCGCGATCGTGGGCAGCGAGCAGTGGGCGGGGCTGTCGTACGACCCCTCGGCCTCGGCCGTGACGACGCTCCTGGCGCACAACCCGGAGCTGCCGCAGCACCGCCTTCCGGTGTCCTGGCGGCTGCCCGCCTCGGCGGCCCCCCTGGTCTCGGACGCCTTCTACCCGTACACGCCGTTCCGCAGCGGCACGGACCACGGCGACCGCCGTCTCGCCTTCGCGGTGCGGTCGGACGGCTCCGGCCCGGACCGGGTGATCGACGAGGCGGCGGAGTCGGGCTGGGGCCTGCTGGAGCTGCCCGCACGGCACACTCCGCGGACCGATCCGGAGGCGGTGCGGGCGGTGGCGGCGGTCGTACGGCGGCTGCTGGACCGGGGCGGCGCGGCCGTGTCGGAGCGCTCGCCGGTACCCGCTCCCCTGACCGCGGACCGGATCGCGGTCGGCACGGCGCACCGGGACCAGGCGGCTGCGGTGCGGGCGGCGCTGACGGAGCTGGGCGTGCCGGACGTCACCGTCGACACGGCGAACCGTCTGCAGGGCCGGGAGTTCGATGTCACGGTCGTCCTCCACCCGCTCTCCGGCCGCCCCGACGCAACGGCCTTCCACCTGGAGACGGGACGCCTGTGCGTCCTCGCCTCCCGTCACCGCCAGGCCTGCATCGTGGTCTGCCGGGCCGGCGTGAGCGACCTCCTTGACGACTACCCGTCGACGGAACCGGTCCAGCTGGGAACGATCGTGAAGTTCCCGGACGGGTGGGAGGCGAACCACGCGGTGCTCGCGCACCTGGCCGAACACAAGGTGGCGCACCCCTGACCGACCGGCCCGCACCTCGCGGCGGAGGAATACAGACCCGAACTGTTGGGAAGCGAACCACGCGGTGCCGGTGTTCTTCGGGGTGCCCCGCGCGGACGCGAGACAATGGACGGTGGCCCACCCAGAAGGCGGCGCCCACCGAACGTACGAGGAGGAGAAGACATGGCGGAGCCCACGCCGCGTCGGAACGAACCGCGGCTACGCCCCGCGCCCCTGCTCTTCGAGCCCGTGGAGGCGGTCGCCGACCCTGAGCACTTCTTCGACCTGGAGTCGATCGAGGACCCCCGTGCGCTGCTGGCGCGGGCGACGGAGCTGACGCAGGCGTTCCGCGCGGCCACGGACCGGGCGATGGAGTTCCAGGCCATCGCGGCGGCGCAGCTGGCCGATCCCCGGCGGTTCGACCGGCTCACCCCGGCGGACATCGCGGAGCGTGCCGAGTGGACCGAGGACTACGCCAAGAAGATGGTCGAGTTCGGGCGGGACCTGATGCGCGGAGCCGGCGCCGAGGGCCGCGGCACCGCCGATCCCGTGTGAGTGACGCCACCGGAGTCACCCGTACGGCATATGCCAGGCGGGCAAGATACTCCTCCCCGCCCCCTCCCGCCCCCGTTTTGTGCAACCCTCCGGAAGGGCTTGCTCACCGGCGGTAGATGTATCCCCCATGAGCAGCACACGGAATGTCACCTCCGACGGCGCCGCCTGGCTGGCCTCTGCCGGAACGTATCCGCGCAGCACACTCGCGTTCTGGGCGGAGCGCCCGGACGCACCGGTGGTCCTGCCCTGCGGCGCGGCCTTCGACGTGGTGAACGTGCCGGCGATCTTCGGGCGCCGGATGCTCGACCGGCTGTGGGACGAGGGGCCGGGCTCCGGGCCGGTCGCGGTGTTCCGGGGCCGGATGCTTCTGTTCGCCGCACCCGGCACGGCACAGCGGCTGCCCTCGCTGCTGGCCTGGGAGGAGTGGGGGACGCCGGAGGGCCGTGGCCGCACGGGAGACGTTCCGCCGCTCCTGTGCCACGGCACCGGGGACGCTGTGACCGTCCCGGCCCTCACCGGCGACGGCTCCTCCGCTCCGCGCGGCTCCCGCTGGCTGGTGGCTCCCGACACCCGGCACCCGTGGCTGCCCGGCCCCGAGATCCTGCTCTGGGCGGCCGTACGGGCGGCTCGCGCGGGCGTGCGGATATCGATTTTTCCTCCCGCCGATCAGGATGCTAAGGTCTACGACGTCAGCAGGCGCCGCTAGCTCAGTTGGTTAGAGCAGCTGACTCTTAATCAGCGGGTCCGGGGTTCGAGTCCCTGGCGGCGCACAGATGAAGGGCCCCTCGTGGACACGAGGGGCCCTTCGGCGTCCGCCTCGGTCAGCCTGCGGTACGCCCGCTCCCCGGGCGGCCGCCACCACACCGGGTCGTCACACCGGGCCCCTTCCCGCCCGAGTCCCGCTCGCGGATCTCGTCCGGGCCGTCGAGGAGCGGCAGACCGGTGGTCTTCCCGGTGACGACGAGCGCGCACTCGGTGTGAATGATCCACGCCCCGAAGCCCGGCGCCCGCGTCCGCGAGGAGTCGTCGGCCGCCCCGGCGGCCACCTCGTGGTGGGTCAGCGCCCTCCCTCTCGACTGACGGTACGCCGGATGCGGAGAGCCGCTACGGCATGAAGTCGGCGGAGAACCGCTACGGCATGAAGTCGTCCGTCGCCGAGAAGATCATGTGCGCGACGACCATGAAGCCGACACAGAAGGCGATGAACACGCCGAAGAAGACCAGCATGCAGCCCGTGCCCGCGGCCAGCTTCCCGCGGGCCGGGGGGTGGGCCGTGGCACGCTCCGGGCGGTCCGGCAGGTAGTACACGGTGACGTAGTCGCCCTCGATGACGGTCGACGGGCCGTTGACCTCGTCGAACCGGACGGCGCGCCCCTCGCGGGTGGTGAACTCGTAGACGTGGTGCAGGCTGGTCGACACCGAGGTGTCGCCACCGCCGCCGCTGGTCGTCGTGTACGAGCGCAGGCAGCGCGCCTCGGCCGTCAGGCCGTGGTCCCAGGCGCCGCTGATCTGCCGGCTGCGGCCGATCGTCTTGGCGGCCATGACGGACACCCCGGCGATCATGACGATAGGTATGACGTAGAACAGAACTTCCATGAGGTCCCCCGCGGTCTGCGCGCCGACGAAAGATCGGCGTGGCGGGAACCTACCCCCGTCACCGGTGGGGGTGTCTCAAGGGAAGCTCAGAACTTCGGGGCACGGCCTCGGGGCCCCCGGGGGGGGCGGGGGGGGGGGGGCCGCCGCGGGGGGGGGGCGCCCGGGCGCGCTGGCGGGGGGGGGGGTGGGGGTGGT
>NZ_JBHYKH010000167.1:8542-16747 GCF_042741275.1 Streptomyces sp. NPDC058964 | reverse complement strand
GTCGGTGAGGTCGCTCACCAAGGTGTCCACGAGGTGGGGTCCGCCCTCGCCCGCCTCCCTGTCCAGCCAGCGCGGGCCGTCGCCCGGCAGCCGGTCGTCCGTCCGGGCACGTGGTCCGGTTCGGGCGGCCGTGCCGTTCCCGGCCGACGCGGCTCCGTCCGCCGTGAGGCCGGTCGTCGCCGCACGGCTGTGAGGGTCCGGCTGCGGCATCCAGTCGGGCCGCTCGTGAGCGCCGCCGGGATTCCTTGCGGGTCCGGGTACCGTGCGGTCGCGGACCGGGTCCTCCCACCCCTCGTCCGCAAGCCTCGTCCCGTGGTCAGAGTCCCGGGGTCGGCCGTCCAGTTCTTCGACGCCGGCCGCCGCGCTGCGCAGCGCACCGGCCACCATCCGGGCGGCGTTGGCGCAGTACAGGCGATCCTCGGCGGCCCAGCGCTGCCGCAGGACCGCCTGCGCGAGCAGGGCGTCCAGACCGTCCAGGGCCTGCCTGGCCTCCTCCGCGCCGGTCAGTTCCCACCAGCGGTCCACCGCCCGGCGCCAGCCGACCGCCACGACCGCCCCGGCGATTCCCAGCCCGCACAGGGCGCCCAGCAGACCCGCCCAGGACGGTATGTGCACCGCACCGGCCAGGAAGAAGCCGCCCGCGGCGCCCGCCACCCCCGCCGCCGTCCGTGCCGCCATCGCGGACAACTCGGAGCGGGAGGAGGCCTGCCCTGGCTGCCGAAGCCGGGCGAGCAGGCCTCCACCGACCAGAACGAGCAGAACGACGAGGGCGGTGAGCGTGCCGGGCCACGGCCACAGGGCGGCCGACCCGCACGCGACCAGGGCCCCCGCGAGCTGCCCGGGTGTGGTCGCGGCGACGGCGAAGTGCTGCTCGGCCGAGACCCGATCGGGCAGCTCCGGCGGGCAGCGCCGCTCGGCCTCGGTCAGCAGTCCGGCACTCGGTGCGGGGGCCACCTGCTCGGAGAGGGCCGCGAAGCGTTCGGCGACGCTGCGGAGCGCCAGCCGGTCACCGAGCATCCGTTCGGCGAGCCGGTGCAGGCCGTCCGCCACTGCTTCCCTGCTGCCCTCGTACGACGGGACCCGGACGCCTAGTTCCGACAGCAGCAGGGCCGACTCCGGCGTCGCCGGAGAGGCTCCGGCAGCGCCGTCCTGAAGGGCCCTGACCACGAGGGTCCGGTAATCGCGGAGGCCGTGCGAAGCGGCATCGAGTGCCTCCTCGGTGCCGAGCCTGCCGGCTCCGAGGAGCAGACCGCCGATACCACTGAGCCGTGCCCAGCCCGCGTAGGCCTCGTCGAGCGCAGTGGAGCAGCCCGTGTACGCGCGGTCGGCCGCGCCGCCGGGGACCCGGTGGCCCGGCACCGGGCCGGTGGGTCGGCCGGCCGCGAGTTCGTCGACCGGCTTGGGGAACGCGATCCGCGCGGGGTCGTCGCCGTCCGCCACCTGCTGGGCACCGGTGGACCGTTCACCGGCGAACCGGGTCAGAGCCTGGCGCCACGCACGCGCCCTGGCAGCACCGGACAGGTCGTGCTCCAGCACGCGCACCCCTGGCACCGCCACGGCGTCCGGAAACCGCGCGAGCGTCTCCAGGGTCTCGTCGAACAGCGCCCGCACCAGATCGACCAGGACGGCCAGTGCCTCCGGGTCGTCGGCACCGACGGGGTCGCCGGCGGTGCGGGCGGCACGCAGGTCTCCTGCCCACAGCAGCCCGGCGTCCGGTCCGCGCACGACGGCCGGACGCTGCAGCCGACGCCGGTGTGCGCCTGGGGCCTGGGCATCGGCGCCCGCCGCCGGACCGGCGCTCTCGCCGTACGGCTCCACCACCGGCACGCCGGCGTCCTGCGCGCCCGGCAGATCACCGATGATCACCCCGAGCATCCACGCCTTGGTGCCGTAGCCGAGGATCTTCTCGTACAGGCTGTGGTGGTCCATCAGCCCTCGAGGGGTGTCCAGGACCAGGAATCTGTAGTGTCCGTTGCCCGGTTCGGGCAGCCCCTCGTTCCTCAGCTGCTCCTGGACCGCCGCGCGCAGTTCTCCGGGGCCGGCCAGCGTGTGCGCTCCGAACCGCAGGTCCAGCACGATCACCGAGCGTGCGGCGTCTCCGACGTGGCTCACTGGGGGTCACTCTCCCAGGGGTCACGGGCCGGGCGTCGCCCGGCCGCGGTGTCGGACTTGGTGTCGGACGCGGACCAGGGAAATCCGTGCTCCGCCTCACCGGGCTTCTCGTCCTGGTCCGGGGCAGACCATTGGGCGGATCCGTGGCGGGAGTTCGGGGAGGGATCGGGCTCGTTGACGACCTCCCACGGGAAGTCGTCACCGCCCGAGCCGTTCGCCGCGTCCAGGCGTTCCGCAGTGGCCCGGGTCGTGTACGCATCCGTGGCAGAGTCCACGGCACGCGTTGCGCTGGTGCCCTGCGTGGGAGCGGGCGAAGGACGCTCGCGCTCCGGCTCCGGGTCGGCCGTCAGGCGCTCGGGCCAGTGAGGTTTCTCGGGCCAGTCGTAGAGGTCGTTCCGGCTCGCGGAGACGTCGGTCCGGTCCGTGGAGACCGGCCGCTCCGGCGGGGTGTACGGTGCCGCGGCGGACTCGGATCCGCCGCCACCGCTGCCGGCCGGGGGCCGGACGTCGTCGGCCCGGTCCCGGGTGTCACGGCTGTCCCGGCGCAGCGGTACCGTCCCCCAGTCGTCCTTGCCGTGACGGGGCGCCCCGGGCGGAGCGGGCGACGAGGCCGGGTCGGGCGTCACCGAGAGGAACCGTTCGCCCCGCATGGCGGCTTCCAGGGTCCGCAGGGTCGGCTGAAGCGCCCGCTTCTCCGTGAACGTCACGTCCAGGGCGCCCGGCAGGGTCTCGGCCCAGAACCGGCGCAACGGGCCCAGCCACTCCGGGGACCACTGTCCGCTCCGGTTCTCCAGCTTCTCCAGGAGCTCCAGCTGGCGTCCGGCGATGTCGGTCACGAACCGCGCGTACAGCGGGTCGGGCTTGCTGCCCGACAGTGCGAGCCCTGACGGCTGAACCCTCATCAGGACACTGCAGTAGTCCTCGACGATGCGTCCCTCGTCCAGCAGCGCCCACCTCTCGTAGGAGCGCAGCAGTCCGGCCCAGCCCGAGATCTCGCCCTGGTAGTCGTCCAGCCGCAGGGTCATGCCGGGAACGTCGGGGCCGTCCTCCTCGTACAGGCGGATACGGACGCGGCGGGGTGAGCCGGCCTCCCCCTCGACGACGGTGACCTGGCCGTTCCACATGGCGCACAGCAAGCGGTGCAGGATGTGCTGCCGGTCCTCCTCCGTGCTGGCCAGCCAGTCGTCGCGGTAGCCGAGCCGCTGCCGCCAGCTCAGCACGTCCTCGCTCTGCTCGACGTCACGGGCCAGCGCCCAGCGGCGCAGCACGTTGCGGGCCTCGGGCACCTCGGTGAGGCTCATCTCGCTGCGGAAGAGCACCACGGTGATCGAGTCGGTCTCGACACCGCGGAACTCGATGGACCGCTTGCCGTCCCTGGGCAGCAGCAGGGACTTGCGCAGGTACTCCTCGACCGCGTCCTTGTTCTGGATCCGGGGGTAGACGATGAGGATCTTCAGCGGCCCCCCGCCCTCGGGAACGAATCCGTGAGGCAGCAGACCCGCGATCTTGAACCGGAACTGTTCCAGCGCGCTCTTGCCGACCTCCTCGGCCGCGTCCCCGACCCCCGCCGCCGCGCTCAGCAGCATCGCCATGGACGGCAGCAGCGGACGCTCGTCGGCCTGCATGCCGCTCTCGGCGAACAGTGTCTTGATCCGCTGCTCGACCGCCGCCTTGACCGTCGCGACCGCCGCGGCGGGGTTGCGCCTGCCCGCGGCATGGGCGGCCTGCCAGCGGTCACCGTCGACGAGCTTGAGCAGCAGTGCCGACTCGTCGTCGTTGTCGCGCAGACTGACGCGTTTGACGAGGCGTTCGCGCAGGTCTTCGTAGAAGTCGCTGAGGTTGTTCTGCGGCGGCAGCAGGTAGGAGACTCCGGTGCGGTCGTCGTAGAGCTCCTGCACGTGCTCCTCGAAGGCCCGGGGCTCTTCCTCCATGTGCTTGCGGAACGCCTCCACCAGGAGCGTCACCTCGCTGCTGAGCGCCGCCGCGGCCGGGCGCCAGCGCTGCTCCTGGCGCCGCCAGGCCTCGTGCCACACGGCACGGCAGCGCCACTGGTACCAGCGGTCCTGCGCCTCGACGGCCGCCGCCACCTCCGCATCCCCCCAGCGAGCCTTGGACAGGCCGCCGATCCGGCCCCTGATCCGGGGAACCGGGGGAGGCTGCACCTCCACGCCCGCGGGACGCGCGGGCTGCCGGCTGCGGTTCTCCAGCATCCCGAGGAAGCCGAGCACGGTGACCGGGTCCGGATCGCCGGGAACGCCCTTGATGATGCGCTCGGCCCGGAAGAGGTCGGCGGACCGCAGCACCCGTTCCAGTGCGGCACGGGGCGCGAACTGCTCGGCGAGCGCGGGCGCGCGGCGGTCCACCTTGCGCCGCAGATCGTCGAGCAGGCCCTGCATGTCACCGATCCGGTCGCGGAGAGCCTGCTCGATGGCGACTCCGCCGCGGGGCAGCGGATCGGGCTCCGGCACGGGCAGCGCCTCACGGGTCCACAGTTCGTCCAGGCCCGAGTCGGCGAACATCTTGCGGACGGTGCCTGCGTACTCGTGACTCGGCCTGGCTCCGGGCTCGGTGAGCCGGCGTACCGACATGGCCAGCATCCGGGAGGAGACCAGCTCGGCCAGCTCGTCCAGCGGCGCGGTCATCGAGGCCACCAGGCTGGTGGACACGCCCCGGTGGCCGATACCGGACGCGGCTCGTGCGGCTCGGTGCAGTCCCCGGTTGATGAAGCTGGCGGCGAACGTCTGGTAGTCGTCGTCGGCCCGGGGGCGCGGTCCCGTACCGTCGCCCAGTTCGGTGCCGACGAGGGACATCACCAGGGAGACGATGGAGCGCCGCAGGTCGTCGGGGCGGATCCCGGCGGTGCGGCTGAACAGGAACGCGGTCGGCACCACGCCGGTGCGCAGCTTGATCGGATGCACGCCCGGGTACCGGATGTGCATCGCGGAGTCCAGATCCGTGTCGCCGAGATCGGACTCGGCGGTGGGCACGTTCTGCTCGTCGACCAGCCGGAAGAGGTCCACGACGGCGCGCGCGGCGTTGAGTTCCGCCTCGCGGCCGCCGCCCGCGGAGGCGGGGAACGCGGACGGCATGACCACCAGCGGGTAGATCCGGGCGCCGGTGAAGTTCTTCGCCCTGAACGCCTCACCGATCAGGTGCAGGTAGTCGAGGAAGATCCCGGCACCGGTGCCACCGGCCACCGAGTACGCGACGAACACGTCGCAGCCGGACATCGGTCCGCCGCCGAGCTGGCTGAGTTCGCCCCCGGACCGGCTGATGGCGTCGATGGCCTGCATCAGCGGGCCCATCACGGAGTCAAGGCCGTTGCGGAGCGTGCCGAACAGGGCTGCCCGGCCGACCGTGGGCAGCTGGCCCGCCCCGTTGCGCAGGGGGGTGACCTTCGGTTCCCCCGTTCGCGGAGGGAGCCAGCCGCTCACCTCGTCCCTCATCACGGCGCGCAGCTCCCGTGTCACCTCGGGGGAGCTGTCGTGGTCGGGCAGGAGGTCGTGGGTGGCCCGGGCGGTCCGGCCGTAGGCGGCGCGCAGCGAGGCGTCGGCGCTGAGGTGCGGCAGTCTGGCGAGTTCGGACTCGCTGAAGTCGGCGTAGACGAACTGGAGGCACTCGGGGAGCTGGTAACGCAGCGGGATGCCGTGCCTGTTGAGTGCCGTTCCGTCGGGTCCGCACAGTGCTGCGCGCAGCCGTCGTTCCAGTTCGGTCCCGACCAGTCCGCCGGTACCGCCCAGACCGACGAAGAGCATCGGCTGGAATATCTGCATGGTGTGGTCCTCCGCCGGGTCGTCGGACGTCCCGGTCGCTGGTGGTTCGAGTACATGTGGTCGGGGCCCCGCGGCCGTCGGAGCGTGACCCGCGAACGGACCCGCGGCGGCTCCGTGCGCAGCCGCGGTTCCGCGTCCGGGCGACGCCTCAGAGGTCGGGGTGGTCCGGCTGGTCGGGCACGCCCACCGGGTATGCGCCGTCGTCGTACGTGTCGGCCGCCGGGGTGACCGCGCCGCCGCGGGCGGTACGGCCTCGTGCGGGCAGGCGGCTCCGCCTGGACGGGCCCGTACGGCCTCCGCCCGGCCGGCGTCCGTTGCTCTCGGCGATGCAGAGGGAGAGGGCGTCGGTCAGCGGCACCGGTTCGCCGAGACGCAGCGTCTGCTCGCCCTGCCCGCTGACACGCAGCACCACTCCCCCGTTGAGTCCGCGCCGCACCGCGTACGTGCCTCGCCGGCGCCGTTCGATGCGCGGGTGGTCGGTGGCCGTGTCGACGACGTCGAACTCGTACCACGTGCCGCTGCCCGTCTTGGCCTTGCGACCGGCGATGAGCGTGGCATCGGCGTCCCGCAGTTCGAGAAGGAGTCCGGCGGGGGCGATCCGCAGCCGGTGGACGCGGCGGCGGGAAAGCAGCGCGGCGACGATCGCGACGAGGACGAATACCGAGGGGATGACGACCTTCCACCACCTGTCCCAGAGCACCTCGACGGGACCGGGCACCTTGTGCACGACGATGTCGAGCGGGGCGTCGTCCAGGACGCGCCGGCCCTCGACGGCGACGACCTTCCCGCCGAGCCTGGTGCCCTCGTCGCCGACACGCGCGCCGAGTTCGTCCCCGGCGGCCACCTTCACCGTGACGGCGACGGTGCGAGCGGAACCGGGTTCGACGTCCACCTGGGCGGGATCGACGCTCAGGCCGGTGCCCTGCGCATCGGCGACGGAGAGCTTCACCGAGTGCCGTGCGCTGTCACGGTTGCTCACCTTCAGCGTGCCCGCCACTCGGCCGCCGGGGTGCACGTCGGCCGCCGGGATGTCGAGTACGGCGTCGAACGTGGTGTTGGCCGGAGCGGTGGTGGTCGGATACGACCTGGTGTCCGGGCTGAGGCCCACCGATTCGACGGTGCTCGAGAAGAGCAGGGCGCCCGCCGCCTTGTCCGGCACGGTCACGGCCCCGGAGTAGACGCCGTCCGAAGCCCGCCTGTCCTCACCCCGGCCGTCGTCGGCCAAGGTGATGGGTACGGTCTGGGAGAAGCCCTCGCCGGTGAGCCGTCCGGAGACGGAGATGCCGCGCAGGTCCCGCTCGTCCAGTTTTACGCTGTCTCTCGTCAGTACCTCGACCTCGACCCGGGTCCGCTGGCCGGCCCTCGGTGAGGGCTTCTCCAGGCGGATGTCGGAGCGCACCGCGCCCCGCCAGAGGACGCTGATGCTGGCGACACGGTCGCGGTGCCCCTCCGGGGCGTCGAGGTGCACCCGCCACCGGCCGGCGAGGGGGCGGGTGACGCGGAGGGACTCGACGGACTTGCCTCGCCCGGTGAACTCGAAGGACGACTCGCCGTCTCCGCCGCCGGACTCGGTGATCCTGCGGCCCTCGGGGTCGTAGTACGTGGCGGTCACCGCGGGGTCGCCCTTGGAGACGACGATGGTGCCTTCGGTGGCCAGCGGTGAGACCCGCACCTCGAGGTCGGCGGGCGGACGGGCCTGCGAGCCCGGGTCCCGGTAGAGGCATCGCGCCGCGGCGAACGCGGACTGGAGTGCCTTGTCGAGTTCGTCGGCGCCGGGCACCACCGCAGCCTTCGGCCGGGTCTCCGGAAGCCTGCGGCATCCGTCCTGGTATCCGCCGGCCGCCATGGCCGAGAGACTGGCCTTGTCGACGTCTCCCCCGAAGCCGAGCGGCCAGATCTGCACCTTCGCCTCGGCTGCCTCCCGCAGCGCCTGTTCCAGGTCTTCGGCCGCCTGACTGTCCCTCGTCGTCTTGTCGAGGCCGCGGTAGCGGTAGCTGTCCCGTACGTCGAGGCGGCCGTCGGTGAGCAGGAACAGCACCCGGGGCCTGCCGGAGTCCGGGGCTTCCTTCAGACGTGTCACACCCTGGCGGACTGCGGAGATGAAGTCCGTGCCCGATCCCTGCGCCGGGGTGCGCTCGCGCAGTCGGGCGGCACATTCGCCGATCCGTCCCTTGCCGACCGGGTCCAGCAGCCGCATGGGGCAGACCTCGTCGACGGACGACTGCTTCTCGGTCCTGGCGTCGGCGAACCCGAACACCACCAACCCCGAACGGTCGGAAGGGGCGCGGACTGCGATAGCGCAGAACCCGTGCCACACCCC
>NZ_JBHYKH010000167.1:0-8532 GCF_042741275.1 Streptomyces sp. NPDC058964 | reverse complement strand
GGGGCTCCCCCGCTCCCGGGCCCGTCTCTTCCGGGGTCTGGGCGTGGGCCACCCCAAACCCCCCCACCCGCTACGGGGGGGACGGGTCGCGGCGGGCGATCGCCGAGACGGCGTCCCTCTCCCGGTCGAGTTCGTCGGCTCCCAGACTCGCCGACTCGTCCACCGCGACGGCGTAGTTGACCGGATCGTCGGACGCCGTCGTGGCGGCGTCGACGGGACGGGCCGATCCGGTGAACCCTCCGCCGATCGCGGACATCCCCACGCCGGGCAGTGTCACCGCGGCGAGCGCCACGGCGGCGAGGCGGTGCGCTCGCCGGCGCCCTGGGCAAAGCGGACGGACGACAGGGGAATTCCCCGTTCCCAGCCGTCTCCGCGACTTTCCGACCCTCAAGGCACGTTCGCACGCACGCTCGAGCGCCCCCCTTGCGTTTATCACTTGACCCCCACGGCTCCGAAGGCCCCCGAATATCCACGCACCCCGGCTACTGCCGGAACGAAATCCTTCGACGGCGCCCTGTGGCGACAAGGTTAGACTCATCCAGCCTCACCTTTGGCGGGAATTCCCTCTTTTCCTTTACCGTCAATTCGATCATTGCCACTAGATGATCAGCCGAATATCGGGATGGACAATTCCCGCTAAGGGATCGCCCGAACCTGTTCATTCATGTCACTTTCCGATCGGCGTCTTTCGACTCCACCGACCGAGCCCAGCGCAGCCGTTGAGCAAGCGTCTCTTTCCCGGCCTGGTCCGCGGCGCGGCACAGGGTCTCCATCCCGACCGGGCCGAGCTCCAGCTGTCGGCACAGGGCATCGATCCGCATGCGGATGTCGACGGGATCGTGCCGCAGACGAGCGCCGACGTATGAGTCGAGGCGCTCGACGAGAGCCCAGGCGCGGGTGTCACGGTCCGCGCACCAGAGCTGGAAGAAGGGGCCTCCCAGCACCCTGTACGACCCGACGTCGGCCAGCTCGACGGCGCCGCCTTCGCGGAACCGGTTCGGGGGGAGCGTCACGCGCCAGGCGCCGTGCGGGTCCCTGACGGGCCGGTACTGCCCGAGTTCCTTCGTGCTGAGCCACCTTTCGATCCGCTCGGCGAGACGCCCTGCGGCACGGCTCTCCTCGGCCCACAGGGCGGTCTCGAACTCGGGCGTCCCCTCGCACGCCGCGGACAGGTCGGGATCGTGCTCGCCGCCGTGCGCCCGCGTGTAGACCAGGTGACGTACCCGCCCGTCGTCCTCCACCGCGCGCACGGCATACGCGGGCAGGTGCACGCACTCCGGTACGCCCACGCACTCCGGGTCGTCGATGCCCGCCGGAAGGTTGAAACGCGCCCGGTGGGGATGACCCGCAAGCTCCGTCACGGCCCCGGGACGAAACGCGCGAGGCATCAGCCGGGGCGCCGGCGCCCCTCCGCGCCGCCGGGGCACCGCTTCGTCGGCGGAGACGAAGGAGACGGTGGCACTTCGGTAATGAGCCGCTGTCAGCGGACGCGACTGGAACCCGTCGAAGTACAGCTTGCGGCGGTCGTCGCGCGTGACCGTGTAGCGCGTGCCGTCACGCAGCGAGCGGCGACCGAGCTCGGTGAGCGCGAGGCGGCCGTCGTCGTCGCGGACGTGATCGATCGCGATCAGGAAGGCCAACGCCTGCCGCACCAGGGCTGGTTCGAGAGCGAGGAACGAGGCCAGCTCACCGGCGCAGTGGAACCCGCCTTCGGCGATGCCGCGCTCCACGAAGCGGTCGATCAGCTCGTAGGGCTGCCCCTCGGTGACGGTCGCCCGTACCTCCACACGCCACACGGGCACCAGCACCGTGTGAATGCTGGTGGGCCTCAGCCCCAGAGCGAACGCGGCGTTCTCCAGGACCACTTGCTCCGGGAACGCCGGCAGCCTGGTGCGCCCCCTCATGTGCGGTCGCCCCCTGCCTCGACGCTGTCCAGCAGGTCGAGCATCTCGTCGTACGAGTGGATCTCGCCCCGGACGGCGAGGTGTTCGCGCAGTGCGCGGGCGAGCTCTCGAACCCCCGGATCCCTGGCCCGGGTCAGCATGGACAGATCACCCACCAGTACCAACTGGCGTTCGACCCTGGTGAACGCGACGTTGGAGCGGCGAAGCTCGTCCAGGAACCCCACACGGCGCCCGGGGTTGCTGCGGGTGAAGCCGTAGAGGACGACATCCCGCTCGCCGCCCTGGAACGAGTCGACCGTGCCGACGTTGCACCGGATCCGCTCCGATCCGCCGATCCGTCGCGTCAGCTGGGCCGTGATCAGCGCTGCCTGCGCGGCATAGGGAACGATGACCGCCCATCTCACGCCCCGGCCGTCGTAGTGGGCCGCCAGCCTGGTGAGCAGGTCCGCCTCGGCCGCGTTGACATACCCCTTGCGCTCCTGGCCCGGTTGGCCGCTCGCATCCCGTTCGGAGCGTCGCTCGGCCGGTAGCCGCGAGGTGTCGACGAACGCCAGGGGGGTGCGGAACAGCCTGGAGTCGTGGGGCCGGTCCGGTTCGGGTGTGCGCAGCAGTCCGTCGTAGAAGGCGGCGGAGACGAAGTCGGCGACGGCCGACGGCATGCGCCGCTGGTTGGTCAGCGACACCACTCCCCAGTCGGGCAGGTCCAGACGCAGCAACTCCAGTACGCTCGTGCCCAGCAGCGCTCCGGCCACCGGGTCGCCGGAGCGTTCCCCCCACTCCCTGAGATCATGGTCGAGGTAGGGCGGCAGCTGTCTGTGGTCCCCCACGAGCACCGCGCGGCGGGCGCGGACGAGCGGGACGAGTACGTCGGGGACACCGATCTGCCCCACCTCGTCGATGACGACAAGGTCGAAGTCGAGTCCGGTGAGTTCGGGGCGGGAGGCCACACCGATACAGGTCGCGGCGACCACGTGCGCGTAGCGGACCAGTTCGGTGTGGAGTTGTCCGGTTGCCGAGGACACCTCGTCGCGCCACTCGGCGAGGAGGGTGCGTCGGGACGTGAGCAACGGAAGTCGGTCGGTCATCCATGCGTGGAGCGCGGCCAGTTCCCGGTCGACGGTCCCGGCCTCGGCCGTCGCCGGATCGGGGACGGCGGGGGGCTCCTCGACGGCGGCGACGGAGGTCCGGCAGCGCTCGGCGGCCCCGGCCGCCTCGACGCGGCAGGCCTCGCGGCGTCCGCGGGCGTCCTCCCACTGCGTGCGCGCCACTCGCACTGCCGGGAAGTCCCTGGTGGCTGCGTCGAGTTCACGCTCGGCCTCCCGCGTCTGCGTCCGGTTGCGGACCTCTCTGCCGGCGAGGGCGTCCGCGGCCGCTTCCGCCGCGGCGAGACGTCGCTCGCAGCGCCGGACGCACAGCTGGAAGAGGAAGCCGACGAACCGCCATCGGGCGCGCCGCGCGGCGGTCCGGTGGAGTCGGGACAGCCGTTGGCTTCGTCGCGCGTTCCGGTCCCGTTCCCCGACCAGGCGCGCGCGTTCCGCGACGAGCCCGTCCACTCGGCGCTGGGCCCGGCCGCCTGTTGCGCGCCTGGCCTGGGCGAGCCCGGCGTGGGCGGTCGACTCCTCGTCCGCCAGGGTGGCGAGGCGAACGAGGAGCCGGCCCAGTTCGTCGTTCGCCTTCTGCATGTGCTCCACGTCGAGGGGGACGGCCAGCCTGGACTCCAGTCGGCCGAGGATCCCCCGGCGCAGTTCCGCGGCCTGCTCCTCCAGCAGATACGGCCTGCCCTCCGAGGTCACCGCGCCTTCGTTGCCCACCCGGACGACGACCAGGTCCTTGGAGAGCCTGCCGAGCACGTTGTCGACCGCGCGGTTGGTGTGAGAGGCGACCAGGACACGCTCCCCCGTCCCGCTCGCGGCGACGGCCCGGGCGATCCGGCTGATCACGCGTGTCTTGCCGGTGCCGGGCGGGCCCAGGACCACCAGCAGGTCCTCGACGGCCAGGGCCCTGCGGAACGCCTCCTTCTGCTCACGGTCCAACTCCGCCTCGTGTTGCTCGAATTGCTCGAACCGGCCCGGGACGGGCCCCGGCGGGCGGAGTCTGCGGTCCACCAGGACATCGAGCACATGGGGGTTGCACGACCGGCGGTCACGCAGCGCCCGTACCGCCTCGCGCTGCCGCTCGTGAACGGCGTGGCTCGGGGTGATCTGCAGGGCCCCCTGCTTCGGCACGCTGTCCCAGGCGACGGCCCGGTCGAACGACACGGTGACCGACGTACCGCGTGAGAGCGCGCGCACCACGCGGCCGCGCTGTGCCGGTTCTCCGCGAACCTGCACCAGCGTGCCCGGTCCGGGTTTGCCGTCTCCGACCAGATCGAACTCGTAGACGGCCCGGGTGCCATGGCGCTGCTCGCCCGTGGCCGTGACGTCGCGGTAGGGATAGTCCCCGGCGGCGTGTGCCCTGGCGACGGACATGCGTTCGTCGGTGTCGATGATCCGCTGGACCGTTGCGAGAAAGCGGGCGTGCCGGTCGGCGAGCGCCGGCGCGCTGGTGCGTTCGGCCATCTCCTCGAGGAGCAGCCGCCATTCGTCCTCCAGACGAGGCCAGTGCGCCTCGCTGTTCTTGGGTATCTCGCCGGGAAGGTGGCAGGGCAGCCAGCGTGCGGGCCGCACCAGGAGGCAACCTCGCGCGACCGCGTGATGGTGGCGGAAGCCGAGGGGCACGACCTCGGCCACCCGGTAGGCGTCCTGCCTCCTGCCGCTCGGGAACAGTCTCGCGGAATTGGTCCTCCATTGCACATGCATCGTCCGTGCCCCGCCGCGGCTACGGGGTTCCGCGACGGTGGCGGGGACCCCGTCCCGGCGGCTGTCGAGGTCGGCCGCGAGCTGATGGACGTCCTCGGGCAGATAGGGGTGCTCGGCCCGTAACCGGCGCAGCGAGCCGTCCAGCGGCGGGCTGGGAACGAGGACCAGGGGACCCTGCAGATCGACGGTACGCAGGAACATTCACGCGTCTCCGAGCAGGTCTTCGCGGGCACTGCGCAGTGCGGTGCCCAGCGTTCGGGCACTCGGACGGTCGCCGGGAGCCTGGGCCAGCGCCGTGCGCACGGCTCGTTCCAGGCTGTCGGGGACGTTCCCCAGGTGGGAACGGAGCGGCAGTGGTCCCGCGGGAGCCGGGGGGTGCCCCGTGGCCAGGTGGTAGGTGAGGGCGGCCAGCTGGTACACGTCGGCGGGTGCGCCGATGAGACCCGGCCGGTGGCTGCCCAGCCATTGTTCGGGAGCCCGGTACGCAGTGGGCCCTTCGCCCGGACGCGGGTCGTGACCCGCCAGTCCGAGGTCCCGCAGGACCAGACGGCCGTCGTCCAGGGCGATGACCCCCGCGGGGGTGAGGCAGCGGTGCGTGGCCCCCGACCTGTGCAGAGCCGCGAGGGTGTCGCACAGCCCCGCCGTACGGTGGAGCAGGTCGGCCAGCTGTGCGCTGGTGAGGGGCCGGCGGCGGTCGGTGCCCCACGCGGACTGCAGTGTGCCGCACGGACCACCGGTGCGTGAGACGGGCCAGGGCAGCGTGAGCACGGCCCGTCGAGTGCCGATCCGCTCGTACGTCCCGCGGTCCGGGAGCCCGTGGGACCGGCCGTGGAGCCGATCGACGAGATCGTGTTCTCGGCGGAGCGCGTCGAGCGCTTCCATGGCGTCCGAGGTGGGGTGGCGCGCTTCGGTCCGGCGCAGCCATACGAAGGGTGAAGCCGAGGAGTCGGTGGCCGGCTCCAGTCGACGGGCCAGCGCCTGGTGCTGGATCAGGGAGAAATCAGGCGTGCTGCGCTCCTCGGTGGGCATGTGCAGCAGATAGCGGTGCCCAGCCGTGCCGAACTCCTGACCGCCTGCCCACGGCGTCCGAAGCGGCGGCGGTGCGGGAGACGGCACGAGCGGCGCGTTCTCACCGCGGCGGGCCGGCTCCGCCGCCGGGGCCAGGGCGAGAGCGGGAGCAGCGGCGGGCTCGTACGGCGCTTCGTCCTCGCCGAGCTCACGGATGACGGAGAAGGCGAAGGCCGCCGCGTTGCGGGCGGCGACCGCCTGCCAGTCGGCGTCGTCGCTCTGCTTCTTGGCCCCGTCCGCCCGGTCGCTGATGCCGCGGACGACGAGTGTGGGCACCCGGGTGTTGAGGTGGGCCGCCTCCGCCACACCCGCTCCCTCCATCTCGATGGCGACGGCGTCCTGGTAGTGCAGGTCCAGCAACTGCCGCAGCGCGGAGTCGCCGGCGTCGAGAACGACCTCGCCCGCGGCGATGGGCTTGAAGTGAGCCGCCGGCCGGCGCCGTCCATCGGTCGGGGACAGCGTCCGGGACCACTGGCCGGAGCGGTTGACGAACCTGGCCAGCTGCTCCAGCTCGTGGTCGGCCGGCCAGGAGTCCGGGCGGGCGGCGAACCCCTCGGCGGTCTCCTTGCCTCCGTGGTAGGCGTACACCTTGGTCGCCACGACGACGTCGCCCAGCTCGACGTCCGGCTTGAGCCCACCCGCGACACCGACGAAGAACAGGGCGGAGGGACCGAACGCTTCGACGGCCCGCTCCGCGAGGGCGGCCGCCCGGCGGTTTCCCGGTCCCGTCTCCGCCAGCACCACCTTGTACGGCGTGCCGTTGAGCCAGCCGAATTCGAACACCGTGCCCCGGTGGCTCGGACCTCTGCGTACCGAGACGAGGCAATCACGCACCGCCCGATACTCCACGCTCAGGGCGGTGAGCACCACGATCGGCCTCACCTCGGCCTCCGTGCCGTACATCTTTTCCCCCGCCGATGCGTCTCACCGTCACGATGGCCGCCGACATCCACAGCGAGCGTCCGCGGCGGGCATCCAGAGCAGGCGACCTTACTCCTTGGTTCACCTCCTCCCGCACGAAATCAGCAATTGTCGTTTTGGCGCGTGAGAACGACATATCCGCAAAGCAATTGGGCGAACACAAACCCCGAAAGGTCGGCATGGCGATCAACCGCGAACTGACAGGCACAGAAAACGACGGCGCCGGACGACGTCGTGACGTGGCGCAGTTCCGCCTCCAGCCACCGCAGCAGCTCGGGCGTCACGGGGCCGGTGATGCCGGCGAACTCCGGGTGCCTCTGCAGCTACTCGGCCACGTGGGGGCACACGGAAACGATGCGCATCCCCAGCGCGCGCACGTCGGTGGGGGGCTGCGTCACCAACTGCCCGGCCAGGCCCTGTCCGGCGCAGGAGCGGTCGGCCTCCGAGCGGAAGAAGACCCGGCTTCACCGGCATGCCGGTGGGCGCGGTTCAGCCGCGCGGCGGGTTCCCGCGCGGTGCGAGGGTGGCGTTCGGCAGGACGGGCGCGGGCAGCCGGTGCCCCGCGTAGCCCTCGACGGCACCGAAGCGCTCGGAGGCGTTCTCCCATTCTTCGCGGGCCCGGACGATGTCCTCGTGGCTGCGCCCGATGAAGTTCCACCACATGACGATCTCCTCCTCGAACGGCGTTCCGCCGAGCAGGACGGCGCGAGCGGTGTCGTCCGAGTCGTTGACGAGGGTGAGGGTCTCCGTTCCGGGGTGGATGTAGCCCAGTTCGGCCGGGTGCAGCGCGGTGCCGGCCACGCGCACGTCACCGTGGTCGACGAGAAGCCCGTGCTCGAAGCCGGGGTTCACCACGAGCGTGACGGCCGCGCGCGGTTCGAGGAGAACCTCGGCCCCGAGGAGGGGCGTGAAGGTCCGCACCGGCGAGAGGGCTCCGGCGAGCTCGCCCAGGAAGACACTGATCACGGCTCCGTCGACGCGGACGGGCTCGGGAACGTGGTGCTGGAAGTCCCGCTCCGTGTGCCGGTGTTCGCCGGGCAGCGCCACCCACAGCTGTACGCCGTGCAGGATCGTGGTCCGTGGGGTGGAGACCTCCGAGTGGCTGATTCCCTGTCCGCCCGTCATGAGGTTCAGCTCGCCCGGCCGCACGTACGCGTGGCTGCCGAGACTGTCACGGTGCTCGATCTCGCCGCTGAACAGCCAGCTCACCGTCTGCAGTCCCGTGTGCGGATGCGGGGCGACGTCCATGCCGCCGGTGCGGGCGACGTCGTCGGGGCCGTAGTGGTCGGCGAAGCACCAGGCGCCGATCAGGGTCCGGGCCCGCTGCGGCAGTGTGCGGCGGACGGTCATCGCGCGGGGACCGCCCAGGGGGACGTCGCGCGGGGTGAGTACGTCGACCTTCGGCTCGTCGGCATCGCCCATCGGGGGCCACCTCCCACAATCATGATAGTTCTATATTCAACAATATGGGTCCTGTGATTATGCCCGAGGGAGCCCCAGAGTGAGCAGCAGCCCCACGCCCGGCCCGGCGAACCGCCGGATCTTCGTCGACAAGCAGAGCCCCAAGCCGTACCACGCCCTGGTGCAGACGTCCGAGGCGGTGCGCGCGACCGCCGCCGAGGCAGGCCTGGAGCGCGCTCTCGTGGAACTGGTCAACCTGCGGGTGTCGCAGATCAACGGCTGCGCGTACTGCCTGGACGTCCACACCCGGGCCGCCCTGCGCACGGGCGAGACGACCCGGCGTCTGGGCGTGCTGGCGGCCTGGCGGGACACCGAGGTGTTCACCCCCGTGGAGCGCGCGGCACTCGCCCTGGCGGAGGGGGCCACCCGCGCGGCCCACG
>NZ_JBHYKH010000166.1:9690-16749 GCF_042741275.1 Streptomyces sp. NPDC058964 | reverse complement strand
CTGTCGGTGAGTTGTCTTGGGGGGGGGGGGGGGGTCTCCCGCCCGGGGCGCTGCCTGTCTACTAACCCGCGGGGCTCCCCGGCCCCACGCCGCCAGGGTCAGTCCACCCGCTTGCGGGCGGCGAGGTGCTGCAAGCGTGCGGCGGTGCCGTCACGGCGGGCCCGCCACAGCCCATACTTGGCGAGCAGGCCGTTCGAGACCGTCAGGAGGGTCTTGTAGGGGGGTGCTGCCAGGCCCTTCGAGGTGTGGGGGGCGTAGATGGCGCCTTCGTCTGTGACAGTCAGCCAGCCGGTGAGTGTTCGCATGCCCAGCCCGATGCACTGGGGCTGGAAGCTGTGGGCGAGAAACCCGGCTCGCCTGCCGCCCGGAGGCAACAGCCCAGGGGGCACATCCAGGTGTAGCCCCGCCTCCGTGGGCCTGTCGACCGTGACCGGAACAATGACAGGCAAGCCGTCCGCGCCACGGTAAGCCAGTAGCCTGTGCGGTAGTTTGTGAATTTGTCGCATGAGTACGCCGACGTCGACCCGTGGTTCCGTACCGTTCTTCGGCGGCTTTTGTTCGGCAGGCACGTCCGGCCACGCGGCGCCCGTCACCGTCATCGCACCGCGCGTCCTCAGGTCGGGCCAGACAGCGACGCGGTCGATGCTGATGTCGACGAAGACGCGCTCCTGGTGGTATTCGCGCAGCAGCCAGTCCCAGATCGGCCCGCGTCTGGTCTTCCCGAGAAACGGCTCAGAGGCGCGCATCAGCTCGGCCAGTCGCTTTGGTGAGGGACGCAATTCGACGGATGCGGTGCCTTGCGCGAGTACGTACGAGCTCGTTGCGGCAAAGCCATGTTCACGCGTGTGATATGCGATCGATACGCGCGGATCCCGCAGGATGCGCTCCAATTTCCTCGGGAACCCGAGCGAGGTGGTGAAGCCGACAACGCCCGATTCCCGGTTTCCGATGCCTACCGGCGAGACGCTGGTCACCACGGCGCCGCCGGCCGGGGTGATATAGGCCACCGCGACCGTGAGGTCGCCTTTGATCGCATCGTCTGCTGCGTCCGGCCATCGAACGGGGCTCATGAGCCGGCTCCGCGAAGGATACGGAGATCATCCGTCGCCTGACGGCGCATTTCGGGCAGAAGCCGGAGGATCGACTCCGGAAGACCCTCGAGCACCAGTGCGACTTCATCCGAAGAGCCGACCTCGTCGAGGAGTCCGATCATCAGATGTCCGGCCGCGGGCGGCGTGCCCGCGATTACCCGTCGTGAGAATTCTTCCCAATCCGCAGGGAGGGGCTCCTCGTCGACCGGGCGGTCATGCACCGTGTCCCGTGCCTCGATGGCCGCAGCGTGCAGCGCAGCCCGAACCACGCCCTCGGTCCCGGCGTGGTCCTGATGTCGCAGGTTGGCGACGATGAAGGCCCGCAACTGCGCCACCGCCTCAAGCGGTACCGCGGGACGTAGGGCGGCCTCGGCCAGCAGGGCGGTAGCCACGCGATGCACCTCATGGGCAAGCCGGTTCTCAACGACGGCTACCGAGGAAATTTCTGAATTACCTTTATTCACGTACGGAGACCTCTCGACTAGATGATTCGATCGTTCATGTGGCGACGTACGGAAGCAACCACAGGTGGATGGCATTCAAGTCGCCCTGTGACCGCCCCCGTTTTCACTCCGTCCGGTTGGAGTCCCTATTCGGCGACTTCACGGAAATCATTAATGAATTTGTGACGCGTTGATCGCCGCAAGGCGTTTCATGTTGACGACGTTTGTGCCGCTGGGGTTGCCCGTCCCCAAGGCCTGGGGTCACACTGACCGCACGTCAACCATCGATTGCGGCACGCCACATGAGGCGGGGGCGCAGGGCGACAAGGAGTGCAGCGATGGCGGCCCACAGCGCGAGCGTGACGATGGGTTCCGTCGCGTGCGCGCCGCCGAAGTAGCTCAGGCTGCGGATTGCGCGGACGGCTGCGCCAGGTGGCAGCAGTGCCGAGACGACTCGGGCGGCGCTGGGCAGCAGATCAGCTCCTATGACGGCGCCGCTGGTGGCATTGCCGACGGTGAGCAGCACGAGGGTGGCGATGGGGAGGCCGGCTGGGCCGAGGTAGGCACCAAGCAGTTTGGTGGTGAAGGCGGCTGCGGCGGCCAGCAAGGTGAGGGTGAAGGCCAAGAACATGACGGGGGCCGGGACAGCACCCAGAACGGGGCCGGCGATGATCGCTGCGAGGGTGCCGATGGCCGCCGAAGCACCGCCGAGCAGCCAAAACCGGTGACGCAGGTGCAGGAGATCAGCCAGGCCGAGTGTGTTCGAGGCGAGGACGAAACCGGCCAGGGTCACGCCGAAGGCCATGTAGAAGCCAGTCAAGCCGCGGGCGTCGTAGCGAGCCAGGGGGACGACGTCATTCGTGGTGACGTGCATGCCCGCGCCGTTGGCGTAGACACTGACGAGGTTCTTCACCGCCGCCGTGGTGGATGAGCCATCCGCCCCGGCGATCTCGAGACGCAGCCTCCCTGCGCCGTCGGCGCTGAGCGCGGCGGCAGCGTCACCATGCTCCACTGCCTCACGCGCAGCCTCGGCGTCAGCGGCCAGGTGCACCTCGATGCTGTCGCCAAGGGCCTGGCGCATCCTGTCTGGCAGGTGGTGGGGCGCGGTGACAGCGATGGGAACCTGGTGAGGCTGGGGGTCGCGCTGCAGGCCGACGTAGCAGCCGATGAAGGCCGATACGACGACCAGGGCGATCAGAATCGGCTGGAGCCAGAGCTGTATCGGCGGGCGGCGGGCCTCTTTCGGCCTGGGCAGGAGTTCGGCTCCTGTGGACGCTTCTTGGCGTTCGGGGGCCGATCGGATAGGGGTTTCCAAGGCCGGGCCTTCTGGTTGAGGGACGTGGGGGGCGTCGAGGAAGAACAGGCGGGGGTCAGCAAGGCGGCCAGCTCTCCACCACGGCCCCTGACATTGCAGGCAACCGCGCGCGGGCATACGGGCAGCGACACTCAAAATATTTAAGAGCACATGCTCGCATCCTGCAAACGGCACACACCCGCACCGTCGGCGTGCGCCTCCGAGCCACCGCTCTCACGGCACGGACCGGCGCGAGCTCAAGGAGATGAGAGTCGTGACCAGATGCGGGCAGGACCCCGCTGCGGCAACGAGGCACGCTCTCGGCGGCGGCGCCGGGTGCGACATTCGCCGCGCGAACGCAGTGCGCACACCAGCCCCGAGGAGATCGACCAACGACGACACCGGATGAGACCCGGCTGCCACGGAGGCAGACCACCAGGATTCGACCGGGAGACATACCGTCGACGCAACATGATCGAGCGCTGCTTCAACCAACCCAAGGGCTTCCGTGGCATTGCCCGACGACCCGGGCGTCAGCCTGCAGCATGGCGGCTACCAGCACACGTGCGCTCATGTCGATGACGTCGACGCAGCGCGCACCGAACTCGCCGAGCGCGGCATCGACCCCATCGGCGAGCCTTTCGAGATCGAGGACATCAGCCGCCGCCTCACGTCTTCCGGGACCCGTGGGGCAACATGATCGAGCCGTCCCAGAGCTCCCCGGCGCCGGCTCCTGGCCGCCCCCGCTACGCCCTGGACGGCGTGTTCACCCGAGCCCTGGAGCAGACCCAAGCCCATGCCGGGGCCGTCGGCGACATAGGCTCGCCGTGCAGATCGAATCCACCATCGTCCGCGCTCACCAACACTCCGCCGCCCTGGTGACACCAGGACAACGCCACGGCAGTGTCCGCGCGCGGCCCCTGATGGAACGGATCCGTGTTCCTCGCACCGGCCTTGGCGCGCTGCAGGCCCCACCAGGTCACCGTCGACCATTAGACGTACAGCTCCCGCGGTTGCCCCACGGCCGACGGAGCCGGACGGCCCAGGCGCCCGGGCTGGGCAGCGAGGCTTGCCCCCGGGGATCGTCGCCTCAGGACTCGTCGGCGAGGAAGTGCTCGGCGAGGGGGGTGCCGGCGAACTTCTTGTTCATCTCGCGGGAGAAGAGCAGCAGCGTGTTGCGCGGACGATGGAGTACCGCGAGTTCCTGGGCCTGTCCGGCGGCGTTGCGGGTGACCGTGACGACGACCTTCATGGGCTCGCCGAGGACCGAGGCGTCGTAGATCTCGAGGAAGCCGTTGTCACCGAAGTCTCCGGTGAAGCTGAAGTCCTGGAACTCGTACAGTTCGCGGGCCTTGACCACGATGGCGCGGACCGCCTCCGCGCCACGCGCGGTGCCGTTCATGGCGGCGCCTTCCAGGGTGACGTCGTCGGCCAGGTTGTCCAGCCACCATGGGTAGTAGCTGAGTCCCTGGCGGTCGTTGTCGCTGTTTTCCGCGTTCGCCATGTCTTGTCTCCTTCGAAGATCCGGCCGTGGCCGCTTGCGTATGGATCGGCTGCCGGTGGTTCCAGCGAGCAGATATGAGCATATGCTCTTAATTTCCCGGTAGCAAGCCTGCCCTCCGGCGGCAAGGCGCCGCCGGGAGCAGAGCCTCCGGGTCACCGGGGGCGCAGGCGGCCAGGTTGGCCAGGCTGCGCTTGATGTGCGCCCACGCGCCCTCGACCTGAATGAGGTCGGACGCACACCCGGGCCCATCGCCTGCAGCACAGCACACCGGGGCGAGGTGCGCGACCTCGCCGTATGAACACGTATACAACCCTCACACACTTAGGACTATGAGCTCGCATCCGGGCGTCCACAACGCCCTTGAGCCTGGCCTCTCACGGTCGGCACGCAGCGAACCAGCCGGACGACGCCGGCCCGGCGACCATCACCTGGCGCGCCGCCAGCCCCCAACCGCACTCGCGATCCATCCGGAAGGCCGGACAGCAGCTCGCCAATCAGGGGCGAGGCGGTGCGGTGACCACCCCTTACATCCCCTTAACAACTAAGAGCATATGCTCCTAATTGCAGGTCGTCCCCGAGAGGGTCATGACGCTGGCGCGCCTCGATGAGGCCCTGCACCAGTCCGTCGCCTCAGGCAGCGGGGAACACATCGGTGTGACCCACGATGAGGCTGCGATGCCGTCGGGCAACACGCGGCACAGCCTGCCATCGACCTGAAGGGTGAAGCACACTGAATACAAAGCAGGCTCGCGACAAGTAATGCCGCACAAACCGCCTCGCATTCTCCCTTCAGGTGCCGAATAGAAGCCCAATCGAACGGAGTAAGGAATGCCGAACATATCCAAGGTCAAGAAGCTTCGCTCTCTGAGCGCTGCCGCAGGCGTCGCGCTGACCCTCGCCGGCGCCGTGGCCGTTACGCCGGCATCGGCGACAACCACTGATCATCATGTCGCGCGTGACGCCCGTGACCACTCACGCAACTTCGAGCGTGACTACTCGACGGGTTTTGAGCGTGACCGCTCGAAGAACTTCGAGCTGGTCGGCAAGCAGACCCAGTACGAAGAGATCGATCTGGGAAAGAAGGGTGTCAGCCTGGGCGACGAACGGGTGGTGACAGAGGACCTCTACCGTGACGGCAAGAAGGTCGGCGACCACGGCGTGGTCTGCACGTACGTCCGGGTGGACCCGGGACTGCTTCAGTGCCTGGGAACGTTCTCCCTGCCCGAGGGGCAAATCGCCGGACAGGCGCTGCTTCACCTGCCGGCCCCGCAGTCCGTCGATGTCGCCATCACCGGTGGAACGGGCGCCTACCACAACGCCCGCGGCTACATCACGACGGTTCCCGCTGGCACTACGGAGCGGCACTTCAGCGTCCACCTCGAACGCTGACGCCCCGGCAAGGAGCGGCTCGGACTGTCGACACCCTGTATCCCGACCGCACTTTCGCCGGCTGGCCCATGAGCAAGGGGGGTAGCCGCTCTGCGAGCGGCCCAGCTCGCGGATTCGCGAATGCCGAGAATACGACTCCTGCTCGGAGCTTGAGCAAGGACGCCCAGGAAATCAGCGACAGAGCCCTTTCAGCCGTACTTTCCTGAGAGTTTCGGCAAATACGTGGGCACCGCCGTCGGCCGCGGCGGTGCCCCTCCGGCGGTGCCGTTCCGGTCGGCGTCGTCGCTGTGCACGGTCCCCGTAGGTCGCCTCATTAACGGTCCAATAGTCCAGCCGAAAGGCTTTCGTCCGTGAAAATAGCTAATTCTGAAAGTACTCCGGTGGCTGTCGTCGAGACCCGGCTTACCCATGAGGTGCATCGTGTGGCTACCGCCCTCCTGGCCGAGGCCGCCCTACGCCCCTCGGTGCCATTCGAGGAGCTGGCGCAGTTGCGGGACTTCCTCGTCGCGAACCTGCGGCACCATCACGAAGCCGAGGACAACGACCTGTGGCCGCGGATCGTCGCGGCTGCACCGGCCACAGCGCACACACTCGACGCACTGAGTGAAGAACACGAGCGGCTGGATACCGCGCTTGACCGACTGGCTTGTGTGCTCATCAGTAGCGGTGAGACCGGCCGCGAAGGCGCGGGTCCGGCCGCCGGCCGTGAAGGCGCCGGGACCGCGAGCGCGGTTCGGGCTGCGCTGCACGCTGCGGCCGTCGACGTACGGGACACGGTGCATGACCACCTCGTCCATGAGGAGACGATCCTTTTCCCCGCGCTCCGCGACCACGTCAGTCCTGCGGATTGGGAAGACTTCTCGCGACAAGTGATCGCGAGCACGCCGCCCATCGCCGGACACCTGATGATCGGCTTCCTCGACGAGATCGGCACAGCCGACGAGGTCGAGCTGGTGCTCGCAGGCCTCCCGGAACCACTTCTTTCGCTTCTGCCCGAAATGCGCCGTCAGGCGGTGGACGATCTCCGCTCCCTCCGCGGAGACGGTTCGTGAGCACCGCTCCCGTTCGCAGGCCGGACCCGGCAGGCGTCGCAATGGCAGCCTCGCCCTGATGCGCCGGCCACGTGGGCCCGGCGGGCGGCAACCTCGGTGCGCCGATACGTGTGACACCGGTGCCATGCCGCCACCAAGTTAGGTATTGCCTGTGGGCGTCCTGCTGTTTACAGTCTCACCCATCATCGAATAGATTAGAATACACACCCCCGGCGCGTGTGGGAAAAATAAGGATAATAGAAGCTCAAAAACCCCAAGGGGGGGCCCGTGAGGAAAAGATCGGGAG
>NZ_JBHYKH010000166.1:0-9680 GCF_042741275.1 Streptomyces sp. NPDC058964 | reverse complement strand
CCGGTCCCTCCCCCCAACAATCTTTTGATTTCCCTGGGGGGCTCATGTGTTTAAAAAAACCCACACAAACCCAATAAAACCCCACCCCCCCCCACGGGCTCTTGTCGAATCGATTCGATGAAGCGACGGACAGACCCGATACGGGCGGACAGGAGCGATCATGGCCACGATCAAGGACGTTGCCGAACGAGCCGGCGTGGCGCCGAGCACCGTCTCGTACGTCCTGAGCGGTGCGCGCAAGGTCTCCGAAGACACCCGGCAGGCCGTTCACGCGGCCATCGAGGAGCTCGGATATCACCCGCGTGCCAGCGCCCGTACCCTGCGCAGCGCCCGCACCCGGGTACTCGCCTTGGCTGTACCGCGCGTGGCCGGCGAGTACCGTGCGATCGACGGCAGGTTCGCCGTCGACGTCACCGACGCCGCCCGCGTCCACGACCACGACGTGCTCCTGATCACCGACGCGGATGGCATCGGCGGACTTCGTCGGGTGGCGCGCAGCGGACTCGCGGACGCGGCAGTGCTGATGGCGGTCGAGGAGCGCGACCCTCGTATCGAGGTCCTGCACGAGCTGGGCTTCCCCGCGGCACTGCTCGGCCACGACGGTCAAGCCACGCTTCCCTCGACCGATCTCGACTGGGAAGCCGCCGTCGCCCTCGCCCTGCTTGAGACGGCGACGGCCGGCCACCGCCGGATCGTGTTCCTGTCCTCGGCCGAGCACGAAATCGCCGCTCGCCGCGGTTACGCGCTGCGTGGCCTCGACGGCGCCCAGCGCGCGGCGCTCGAAGCCGGTGTGGATGTGCGCGTGGTCTCCTCCCACCGGAACCCGACCGTGCTCGGGCGCCGGCTGCGCGAGGCGCTGAGCGCCAGTCCCGCGCCGACCGCCCTGGTCGTCCAGCATCTGATCCTCCTCCCCCACCTGCTGGACGCGGTGACTTCAGCAGAGCGGCGGATCCCCGAGGATCTGTCTGTCGTCCTCGTCGGCAGCCTTCCCGACGAACTGGGCGTCCGGCATCTGCCACGGATCGATCTGCCCGTCGCCGAGATGTCCGCGACCGTGACCCGACTGGCCATCGAGGCGGTCGAACTCGGCCACAGCGATCCAAAGCCGTCCACTTCCCCACGACACACGAAGGCACGCACCTCGCACACCTCCGCCGCGACGTCGCACCACCCGATCGAGCCGCGCATGGCCGGGCCCGCGATCGCCCCGCCGCCGAGCGACTGAGCAGGACAGTGCTGCGCCTACGGCACGGACCGGACGCTCCGGCCCGCGCCGGGCCACTGCGTGTCCAGAGCCGCACATGTAAGGGAGAACGAACATGCCGTCCGTAGCAGGACGCATCAGAGCAAGATTCTCGAGAGCCACAGGCGGACGCATCCCCGCGTTCGCGGCGGCCCTCGCGTGCGCCACAGGCGCTTTGGGCCTGACCGGGTGCGCCGCAGAGCCGGACCCGGGCACCGTCACCGTGCTCAACTCGGCGACCGACACCGCGGAGCACGCCGCCAACCAGCGCTTCTTCGACCGGTGTGCCAAGCCGCTGGGCGTGCGGGTCGAGCAGATCAGCGTGCCCGCCGACCAAGTCGCTTCGAAGGCGTTGCGGATGGCATCGTCCCACTCGCTGACCGACATCCTGGAACTGGATGGCTCGGAGCTGCCGCAGTTCGCCGAGACCGACGGACTGCGCCCGCTGAAGGAAGCCGGCGTCGACACGTCCGGCTTCTCCGCGAGCGCTACCTCTCTCGGCTCGTACGACGGTGTTCAGTACGGCATCGCCCGTTCCGTCAACTCCCTCGCGCTCATCTACAACACCAAGCTCCTCAAGGATGCAGGCATCGCGCCGCCCCGCACCTGGGCTGATCTGCGGGAGGCGGCGAAGAAGCTGACCGCGGGCGACACCTACGGCATGGCCTTCAGCGCAAGCCCCAACGCAGATGGCGTGTACCAGTTCCTGCCGTTCTTCTGGTCCGCCGGCGGCGACGAGGCACATCTCGACAACGGCAAGGGCGAAGCCGCGCTCCGGCTCTGGAAGGACCTGGAGACGGACGGCTCCGCCTCGAAGTCGGTCGTCAACTGGAACCAGCAGGACGTCAACGACCAGTTCGTGGCGGGTCGCGCAGCCATGATGATCAACGGCCCGTGGCAAGTGCCGGTCCTCAGCGCCCAGAAGAAGGTCACCTGGGCGGTTGCGAGCATCCCGGTTCCCGAAGCAGGAAAGGCCGCCGTACCACCCATCGGCGGCACCGTCATGGCCATACCGAAGAACGACGACCCGGCCCGCGAGAAAAAGGCCGGCAAGCTGCTCAACTGCCTCAACTCCAGTCAGAACCAGCTCCAGTGGGGTGAGTCGGTGAACAACGTACCCACGCGCGCTGCGGCCGCCCAAGCGTACGCAGCCCAAAATCCGAAACTTGCCGCATTCGCCGATCTGGTCACCACGGCCCGCTCACGCACCGCGGAGGTCGGCACCCGGTGGCCCGCTGTCGGTGACGCGCTCGCCGGCGCCTTCCAATCCGTGCTGACCGGGCGTACCAGCCCGGAAAGTGCCCTGCACCGGGCGCAGCAGCAGGTTTCGGCAGGGAAGTGAGACGGCAGACATGAGCACCATTACCTCGATTGCGCCCGCCACCGCCACGCGCGACAGACACACGAGCGTGCGCAGGACGCCCAGACGTCGGCGGCTGCTGGGCGGACTCTTCGTGGCACCGGCACTCGCCTACATGGGTCTGTTCTTCGGCTATCCGCTCGTCCACAACATCGTGATGAGCTTCCAGCACTACACGCCGAAGACGTACTTCACGGGCGAGGCCCCATTCAACGGCCTCGACAACTGGCGGGCTGTTTTCTCCAATGAGCTGTTCCGCGACGCCCTGTGGCACACCGTGGTCTTCACCGTCGGCTCCCTGCTGGGACAGTTCACCATCGGTCTTGCCCTCGCCGTCTTCTTCTCCCGGCGCTTCAGGCTCTCCGGTCTCGTCCGCGCCGTGCTGCTGCTGCCCTGGCTCGTCCCCATGGTGGTGTCCGCCGTCGTCTGGCGCCGCATCCTCGACCAGGAGCACGGCATGCTCAACACCGCGCTGCACGCGGTCGGCCTGGTGCCCGCGGACGGGGTCCCATGGCTGAACAGTCCGGGTGTCGCGCTCCTGTCGGCGATCATGGTCAACATATGGATCGGTATCCCGTTCAACATGGTGATCCTCTACGGCGGGCTCCAGGAGATACCCCGTGACGTGTACGAGGCCGCGGCGCTCGACGGCTCCGGCGCATGGCGCACGTTCCGCAGCATCACCCTGCCGATGCTCCGGCCGGTGATCACCGTCGTGCTGGTCCTGGGCTTCATGTCGACGGTGAAGATCCTCGACCTGATCCTCGCCCTCACCTCCGGGGGACCCGCGGACTCGACACAGACGCTGGGCACGGTCACGTACCAGCTCTCCTTCCTGCAGCTCGACTTCGGCCAGGGCGCCGTGGTGGGCAATGTCCTGATCCTCATCAGTGCGGCCTTTGCCCTGCTGTACCTGCGAGCCAACCGTGCCGAATTCAGTAAGGGGAAGTGACCGACGATGAAGCAGTCCACGAACCAGCCGGTCAACCGGAGCACCCGATCCGCCCGCCTGCGCTCGGCCTGGAACACCGCCGCCGCGCTGCTGATCCTCGCCGTTCTGCTCTTCCCGGTGTACTGGATGCTCAACACCGCACTCCAGCCCGATTCAAGCATCGCCGCCACCCAGTGGTTCCCCACGTCGCCCAGTCTGAAGAACTTCGACACAGCGATCAGTACTCAGGGCCGCTCTCTGCTGACCAGCCTCGGTGTCGCGCTGGGCGCTGTCGTCGTCTGCCTGGCTCTGGCCGCGCCCGCAGCGTATGGACTGGCCCGGTTCGGCCTGCGCGGGAGCCAGGGCGTCGTCTTCGCCACGCTCATCACCCAGATGGTGCCGGGCATCGTCATCGCCAATGCCATGTACAGCGCGTACGCGGAGCTGGGACTGGTCAACTCCTACCTGGGTCTCGTCTTCGCGGACGCCTCGCTCGGTCTGCCGTTCGCGATCGTGCTGCTGCGGGCCTTCATGGTTTCGATCCCCGGTGAGGTGGTGGAGGCCGCGATGGTGGACGGGGCGAACCGGTTCACCGCGTTCGTCCGCATCGTGCTGCCGATGAGTCGCAACGCGCTCATCACGGCGGGACTGTTCACTTTTCTCTTTGCCTGGTCGGACTTCATTTTCGCCCTGACGCTCAACACCACGGACGACGTCAGGCCGATCACGCTCGGCATCTACGAGTTCGTGGGCGCGCACGTCAGCGACTGGGGCGCGGTGATGGCGACCGCCGTGCTCTCCGCGGTGCCGGCCGCAGTACTACTCGTCGTCGCACAGAAGTACATCGCCGCCGGTATCACCGGCGGATCGGTCAAGTAGGCGGGCTTCCCTGTGAGTGTTTCCGAGTTGCCCGAGTCCGGCTTCCCCGACGGCTTCGTCTTCGGGGCTGCCACGGCCAGTTATCAGATCGAAGGCGCCTACGACACGGACGGCAGAGGCCTGTCCATCTGGGACACCTTCAGCCGCGAACTCGGTCGCGTCGCCCGTGGCGCCACCGGTGACGTCGCCTGCGACCACTACAACCGGTACCGCGAGGACGTCGCCCTCCTGCGCGCTCTGGGCGTGGACAGCTACCGCTTCTCCATCGCCTGGCCGCGTGTCCAGCCGACCGGTTCGGGCCCGGCGAACACGGCGGGACTGGACTTCTACGACCGGCTCGTCGATGAACTGCTGGCCGCCGGGATCTCCCCGGCCGCCACGCTCTACCACTGGGACCTGCCGCAGACGCTCGAGGACCAAGGCGGCTGGCGGGTGCGCGCGACCGCGGAGCGCTTCGCCGAGTACACGGCGATCGCGGCGGACCGGCTCGCGGACCGAGTGGATCGCTGGATCACCCTGAACGAGCCGTTCTGCAGCGCTTTCGTCGGCTACGCGGCCGGCGGCCACGCGCCAGGAGCCCGCGAGGGCCGCGGCGCGCTCGCTGCCGCCCACCATCTGCTCGTCGGCCACGGACTCGCCGTGCGTGCACTGCGCGCTGCGGGCGCCAAGGAGGTCGGGATCACTCTCAATCCCGACAGGTTGCTGCCGGCCACGCAGTCGCCGGCCGACCTGGCCGCCGTGCGCCGGGCCGAGACGCTGCACAACGAGGTTTGGTTCGAGCCGCTGTTCGCCGGGCGCTACCCACGTCATGAGGTCGAGACCTGGGGCGAACTCGTGATGGAGGCCGACGGGACGTACCGGCGCGCGGGCGATCTCGACCTCATCGGCGTTCCCCTCGACTTCGTCGGCATCAACTACTACCGGCCGATCACCGTCGCCGACGCCCCGTACGACGACCCGGACCCGGTTTCACGCACGGCCGTCGACATCCGGGCGGTGGAGACATGGCGCGACGACGTGCGGCACACCACCATGGGCTGGCCCGTCGTCCCGCATACCTTCACGGACTTGCTGGTCGACCTCGCCGACCGCTATCCCGAGCTGCCGCCGGTGTTGATCACCGAGAACGGCTCGGCCGAAGCCGACACCGTCGACGCCGACGGCCGCGTCCGTGACACCGACCGGATCGCGTACCTCCGCAGCCATCTGGATGCTCTCGCGGCCGCCATGCAGGCGGGGGTGGACGTCCGCGGCTACTACGTGTGGTCGCTACTGGACAACTTCGAGTGGGCCCGCGGCTATGACCAGCGCTTCGGCATCGTCCGAGTCGACTACGACACGCAACAGCGGATCCCTAAAGACAGCTACCACTGGTACCGGCGGCTGATCGCCGCACACCGTGCACGCCGGCCAGCCTCCCGCACCACCCAAGGCTCCGGCACAGGAGCCGGTCCCCAGCGCCACGCCCCGTTCCACTCCGGCCGGGACTTGCATGACCTGTAGACCACACCTCAACCGCCTGGTCCCGGGCCGGCGATGACCGCCGCCCCTGCGGCAGGCACGTCGCGACGGGCGGGCGGCCATTCCTCACGAGACACCGACAACCGGTCTCGCAGCACCAGGTCCTCGCGGACCATCAACCCTTTCCGAGGAACACCCGATGAAGTTCACCGACGGCTACTGGCTGATGCGTGACGGCGTTCATGCGTCGTACGCGGCGGAGGTCGCCGACGTCCATGTCAGCGACGACCGGTTCACCCTCTACGCGGCCGTGCGCCATGTGACCGACCGCGGACACACCCTCAACAGCCCGCTGCTGACGGTCGAATGCTGGTCGCCGGCCGAGGGCGTGATCGGTATCCGCTGCACCCATCACGCGGGCGCCGCCGAGCGTGGCCCCGACTTCACGGTGCACGGCGAGCCCGGGCACGTCGCCAAGGTCACCCAGGACGGCGCGCTGTTGCACCTTACGACCGGTGACCTGTCCCTGCGCGTGGACACCTCGGCCGCCTGGCGGCTCGACTTCACCGCTGGTGGACAGGTCCTGACCTCCGCCGAGGCCCGGGGCACCGGCTTCGTGCTCACCGATGACGGCGCCCACCACTCGCTGGCCCAACTCTCCCTCGGCGTCGGCGAGCTGGTGTACGGGCTCGGCGAGCGCTTCACGCCATTCGTGAAGAACGGTCAGAGTGTCGACATCTGGCAAGCCGACGGTGGCACGGCGAGCGAGCAGGCCTATAAGAACGTGCCGTTCCATCTGACCAACCGGGGATACGGTGTGTTCGTCAACCACCCGGGCAGGGTCGGCTACGAGATCGGCTCCGAAGCCGTCGGCCGTGTGCAGTTCAGCGTCGAGGACCAGTCGCTGGAGTACTTCGTCATCCACGGCCCGACGCCCAAGGAGATCCTGAACCGCTACACGGCCCTGACCGGCCGCCCGGCACTGCCGCCTGCCTGGTCGTTCGGTCTGTGGCTGTCGACGTCGTTCACGACCTCGTACGACGAGGAGACGGTGAGCCGCTTCGTTCGCGGGATGGCCGACCGCGACATCCCCCTCGGCGTCTTCCACTTCGACTGCTTCTGGATGCGCGAGTACCAGTGGTGCGACTTCGTCTGGGACCCGGATGTCTTCCCGGACCCGGAGGGCATGCTGCGCCGACTGAAAGAGGAGCACGACCTGCGTGTCTCCGTGTGGATCAACCCCTACATCGCTCAGAAGTCCCCGCTGTTCGCTGAGGCTGGGCGTCTGGGCTATCTGGTGCGCAAGGCCAATGGCGACGTGTGGCAGTGGGACCTGTGGCAGGCAGGCATGGCTCTGGTCGACTTCACCAATCCGGACGCTCGCCAGTGGTACGCGGACAAGCTGCGGGTTTTGGCCGCGCAGGGCGTCGACTGCTTCAAGACCGACTTCGGCGAGCGGGTCCCGACCGACGTGGTCTGGCACGACGGCTCCGACCCGGAGCGCATGCACAACTACTACACGCAGCTCTACAACCAGACCGTGTTCGACGTGCTGACAGAAGTCAGGGGCGCGGGCGAGGCCGTGCTCTTCGCCCGGTCAGCGACGGCGGGCGGCCAGCAGTTTCCCGTCCACTGGGGCGGCGACTGCGAGTCCCACTTCGGTGCCATGGCCGAGTCGCTGCGCGGCGGACTCTCACTGGGCCTGTCCGGATTCGCCTTCTGGAGCCACGACATCGGCGGATTCGAAGGCACACCGACACCCGAGGTGTTCAAGCGATGGGTGCAGTTCGGGCTGCTGTCGTCGCACAGCCGGCTGCACGGCAGCAAGTCGTACCGGGTGCCGTGGGACTACGACGAGGAGGCGGTGGCGGTCACACGCGACTTTACGCGCCTGAAGCACCGGCTGATGCCCTACCTGTTCCGCGCAGCCCAGCAGGCCGCCGAGAACGGAACTCCGATGATGCGCGCCATGATGCTGGAGTTTCCCGACGACCCGGCCTGCCACACCCTGGACCGGCAATACATGCTGGGCGGCGATCTACTCGTCGCGCCCGTCTTCTCCGCCGACGGCACGGTCGAGTACTACGTGCCCGCGGGTACTTGGACCCATGTGCTGTCGGGCGAGAAGATCCAGGGTCCCGGGTGGCGACGTGAGCGGTACGGCTTCGACAGCCTGCCACTGCTCGCCCGCCCCGGGTCGGTCGTGCCGTTCGGCGCGAGCGACGACTCTGCCGTCTACGACTGGGCGGACGGTGTGACGCTGCGCGTCCACGCGCCGGTCGACGGCGTGACGACGGTGACCGGGATCCCCTCCCCGGACGGTTCGGCGGACGCCGTCTTCCGTACCCGCCGGGAGGGCGATGTGCTCACCGTCGAAGCGGAGAGGGCTCCGGGGGCGTGGCGGGTTCTTCTGCTCGGCTCACAGGCTCGGCTCGACTCCGGGTCGCCGGCGTCCGCTGCTTCGACCGGACTCGGCACGCTTCTCAGCATTCCGTCGGGGACGACAGGCATTTCGGTACGCCTCGCAGCGGGCTGCTAGGAGAGTCCAGGCCGCTCGATCCAGGCACGCGTCCGGGGCCGGCGAAGTATCGGCTCGCTACGCCCAGCTGCTCGCGGAAGCACGGTTGAGGTACTGCACCTGGCGAGGCCTCCGTACGTGACGACACACGAGGCGTCCTCGAGAGAACCGGTCGTGGCGCCCGGTGTGCGTCTTCGTTCGGTGTATGAGGCGGAAGGCCTCACGGGTGCGGTGCAGCTGCGGACGGCGTTGCGGGGAACGGCGGAAGGAGGGTGCCTGCTGCCGTGCCTGCCGGCGAAGCTGATGGTCTTCGACCGCACGGTGGCCTTGCGTCCGACGATGCGCACGGCTGCCGGTAAGCGACGACCAGCCGACGGCGGCATCGCTCGTGATCCAATCCCCGCACTGCTGAAGGCACTTGCCGCATTGTTCGAAGCGGTGTGGCTGCGGGCGGCCCCCACTTCACTGAGAGCCGACACGACCGGCCGGTGCCGGACGGAGATGCGCCCCCCACGCGTATCGACGAGCGGACACGGGACATCCTTCGGCCGATCGCAACCGGCATGAAGGACGTTGCCACCGGGCGCGCCCTGGGGGTGAGCCGCCGCACCGTGCAGAAACACGTCAGCAACGCGGGCGCGGCCCTGGGGTCGACGACACGTTTTCAGAAAGGTCTGCCGGCCGCGCAGCTGGGGTGGCTTGGACCGCGTACACATCGCAATGCCGCCAACGGCTGATGACATGAAACACGTGTCCACACCCTGCACTTGCAGTCAAGTAACATGTGTGAGCCACAGCAAACATGTATCACTGGCAAGGGAAAGCAACGTGAACTCATACGCAATACGTGCGACTTCGATGTTCGACGGCCACGGTATGTCCGGTCCCACAACGATCACGGTCACTGACGGCGTCATCAGCGACGTGCACACCACGGGCGAGACATCCGTACGTGTCGACAACGATGTCGACCTCGGCCCGGACTCCTGTCTCCTGCCGGGCCTGATAGACAGCCACGTCCACCTCGCCTTCAACGCCGGTCCTGATCCGGTTGCCGCGCTCGCGGAAACCGACGACACCGAGCTGCTGACACAGATGAGGGCCGCCGCTCACGCAGTGCTCCAGGCCGGGATCACCACCGTTCGGGACCTGGGCGACCGGAACTATCTGGCTCTCGCGCTCGCCGAGGAGTTCAGGCAGCAGCCGCACACTGGACCTCAGATCCTTTCCGCCGGACCGCCGCTTACTACGCCTGGTGGACACTGCCACTTCTTCGGCGGCGAGGTAC
>NZ_JBHYKH010000165.1:11715-16812 GCF_042741275.1 Streptomyces sp. NPDC058964 | reverse complement strand
GCCTCCCACATCACCCCCCCCCCCCGCCCGCCCCCCCCCGGCGCCCCCCCCCCCCCCCCCCCGCGGCGCGGGCTACCGACCCCGCCCCCCCCGGTATCGGTCCGACAGGTCTAGCAGCCCATCAGGCGCCCGGCGAGGTAACCCTCGATCTGGTCGAGGGACACCCGCTCCTGCTTCATCGAGTCACGCTCGCGGACCGTCACCGCGTTGTCCTCGAGCGTGTCGAAGTCGACGGTGACGCAGTACGGCGTACCGATCTCGTCCTGGCGGCGGTAGCGGCGGCCGATGGCGCCCGCGTCGTCGAACTCGATGTTCCAGTGCTGGCGCAGGGCCTGGGCGAGGCCCTTGGCCTTCGGGGACAGCTCGGGGTTGCGGGACAGCGGAAGCACCGCGACCTTCACCGGAGCCAGGCGGTGGTCCAGGCGCAGCACCGTGCGCTTCTCCAGCTTGCCCTTGGCGTTCGGTGCCTCGTCCTCGACGTAGGCGTCGAGCAGGAAGGCGAGCATCGCACGGCCGACACCGGCCGCGGGCTCGATGACGTACGGAGTCCAGCGCTCGCCGGCCTCCTGGTCGAAGTAGGAGAGGTCCTGGCCGGAGGCCTTGGAGTGGGCGCCGAGGTCGTAGTCGGTCCGGTTCGCGACACCCTCCAGCTCGCCCCACTCGTTGCCGCCGAAGTTGAAGCGGTACTCGATGTCGGCGGTGCGCTTGGAGTAGTGGGAGAGCTTCTCCTGCGGGTGCTCGTACCAGCGCATGTTCTCCTCACGGAGACCCAGGCCGGTGTACCAGTTCCAGCGCTGCTCCATCCAGTACTCCTGCCACTTCTCGTCCTCGCCCGGCTTGACGAAGAACTCCATCTCCATCTGCTCGAACTCGCGGGTGCGGAAGATGAAGTTGCCGGGCGTGATCTCGTTGCGGAAGGACTTGCCCATCTGCGCGATGCCGAACGGCGGCTTGCGACGGGAGGTGGTCTGCACCTGGGCGAAGTTGGTGAAGATGCCCTGGGCGGTCTCCGGGCGCAGGTAGGCCACGGAGCCGGAGTCCTGGGTCGGGCCGAGGTGGGTGGAGAGGAGGCCCGAGAACTGCTTGGGCTCGGTGAACTGGCCCTTGTTGCCGCAGTTGGGGCAGTTCACGTCCGCGAGGCCGTTCTCCGGCAGGCGGTTGTGCTTGGCCTCGTACGCCTCCTCCAAGTGGTCGGCCCGGAAGCGCTTGTGACACGAGGTGCACTCGGTCAGCGGGTCCGTGAAGGTGGCGACGTGGCCGGAGGCGACCCAGACCTCGGGGGCCAGGATCACGGACGAGTCGATACCGACGACGTCCTCGCGCGACGTCACCATGTAGCGCCACCACTGACGCTTGAGGTTCTCCTTGAGCTCGACACCCAGCGGCCCGTAGTCCCAGGCGGCGCGCTGTCCGCCGTAGATCTCACTGCAGGGGAATACGAAGCCACGGCGCTTGCTCAGGCTGACGATGGTGTCGATCTTGTCGGCGGCCACGGTGCTCTCTTCATTACGACGACGGGCGACGAAGCGAGTTGCTTCAGAGCGAATGCTTCAGGTTACCGGCGGGGGCTCCCCCACATCCAAATCGGTATGCCTTATGAGCCCCTCAGCAGGCTTGTTGACAACGGTTTCCATGTTTGTTGAAAATGACTGTCATGAACGCACGACGTCGCCTCATACCCGTCGCCGCGGCGACCACGGTCACCGCCCTCGGGATCGGCACCCTCTCCGCCTGCTCGAACGACACCGCCGAGGCGGCGCAGACGAGCAGGTTCGACGTCGTCACGTCGTTCTATCCGATGACCTTCCTCGCCGAGCGGATCGGCGGGAGCCACGTCCATGTCACCAGTCTGACCTCTCCCGGGCAGGAACCGCACGACCTGGAGCTCAGCACCAAGCAGATGATCCAGCTCCAGGAGTCCGACGCGGTCCTCTACCTCGGCAACCTCCAGCCCTCCGTCGACGCCGCGGTGGCCCAGTCAGAGATCGGGACCAAGATCGACGCGACCTCCCTGACCACGCTGGAGGAGCACGGCAACGAGGTCGGCGGCCACGCGGCCGCGCACGACAGCGACGAGCACACCGAGGAGTCCGGCAAGGACCCGCACATCTGGCTCGACCCGGTGAAGTACGCCCAGGTCGCCAAGGGCGTCGGAGCGGCCTTCGAGAAGGCGGACCCGGACCACGCGGCCGACTACCGGAAGAACACCGCGGCCCTGGTCGAGCGGCTCGACGAGCTGAACACCGAGTTCAAGGAGGGCCTCGCCCGCACGAAGACCGAGGTCTTCATCACCACGCACGCCGCCTTCGGCTACCTCGCCGAGCGCTACGGCCTCACCGAGGAGGCCGTCAACGGCCTCGACCCGGAGTCGGAACCCAGCGCCGCCCGGGTGCGGGACCTGGAGAACATGGCGCGGGCCGACGGCGTCACGACCGTCTTCTACGAGACGCTCGTCAGCGACCGGACCGCGAAGACCATCGCCCAGGACACCGGCCTCAGAGCCGACGTCCTCGACCCGCTCGAGGGCATCACGGAGAAGTCCCGGGGCAAGGACTACTTCTCGGTCCAGGAGGCCAACCTCGAGGCCCTGCGGACAGCGCTGGGGGCGAAGTGACCGGCACGGAGGACGACGCCATGGGCGAACCCGTCATAACGATGCGAGGCGTGAGCGCCGAACTGGGCTCGCGCCCCGTCCTGCGCGGGGTCGACCTGACCGTGCGCCGCGGCGAGGTCGTCGCGCTGCTCGGCGCGAACGGCTCCGGCAAGTCGACCGCGATCCGCAGCCTGATCGGCCAGGTGCCGGTCAGCGGCGGTGAGATCGAGCTGTTCGGCACCGCACGCCGCGTCTTCCGCGACTGGTCGCGCGTGGGATACGTACCGCAGCGCACCACGGCCGCGGGCGGGGTCCCGGCGACGGTGGCCGAGGTCGTCTCCGCGGGCCGCCTCTCCCGCACCCGCTTCGGATTCTTCCGCGGGGCGGACCACGAGGCCGTACGGCGGGCCCTGGAGCTGGTCGGCATGGCGGACCGGGCCAAGGACTCCGTGAACGCCCTCTCCGGCGGCCAGCACCAGCGGGTGCTGATCGCCCGCGCCCTGGTCGCCGAGCCCGAGGTGCTGATCATGGACGAGCCGATGGCGGGCGTGGACCTGGCCAGCCAGGAGATCCTCGCCCGGACGCTCAAGGAACAGGTGGGGCGGGGCACCACGGTCCTGCTGGTCCTGCACGAACTGGGCCCCCTGGAGCCCCTGATCGACCGGGCGGTCGTCCTGCGCGACGGCTGCGTCCTGCACGACGGCCCGCCCCCGCGGGCGGCGGCCGGCACTCCCCCAAGCTCTCGACTTCGTTCGAGCAGGGAGTACCCCCAGCCCGGCCACGACCACGTACACCCGCACGCACCCGCGGGCTCCGAACCGATCCGCACGGGACTGCTGAGCCGATGGACTTCCTGAACTACGCCTTCATGCAGCGGGCGCTGCTCGCCGCCGTCCTGGTCGGCGTCATCGCCCCCGCGGTCGGAATCTACCTGGTCCAGCGCCGTCAGGCCCTGATGGGCGACGGCATCGGGCATGTGGCGATGACGGGCGTCGGCCTCGGCTTCCTGCTGTCCACCTCCCCGGTGTGGATGGCGACGGCGGTCGCCGTGGTCGGCTCCGTGCTGATGGAGCTGATCCGCTGGTACGGCAAGACCCGCGGCGACATCGCCCTCGCCATGCTCTTCTACGGCGGCATGGCCGGCGGCGTGATGCTGATCAACCTCGCGCCGGGCGGCTCCAACGCGAACCTGACGTCGTACCTCTTCGGCTCGCTCTCCACGGTGGCACCCTCCGACGTCACGGCGGTCTGCGTGCTGGCGGGCTTCGTGCTGCTGGTCACGGTGGGCCTGCGCCGGCAGCTGTTCGCGGTCAGCCAGGACGAGGAGTTCGCGCGGGTGACCGGCCTGCCGGTGCGCGCCCTGAACCTGCTGACCGCCGTCACCGCCGCCGTGACCGTGACGGTCGCGATGCGCGTCGTCGGACTGCTGCTGGTGTCGGCGCTGATGGTGGTCCCGGTGGCCGCGGCGCAGCAGCTCAGCCGCAGCTTCGCCGCCACGTTCGCGATCGCCGTCGCCATCGGCGTCACCGTGACCGTCAGCGGCACGATCACGTCCTACTACCAGTACGTGCCGCCCGGGGCGACGATTGTCCTGATGACCATCGCGGCGTTCCTCGTGCTGACGGCGCTGGCCGCTCCGCTGGCCCGCCGCCGCGCTCGGGCGGCCGCCGCGGACCGGCCCGCCGGGGACCCCGCGGAGTGCTCGATTCCGGCCACGCCAGGGGCCGCCGACGAGGTCGGCGTCCGACCGCGCACCGCCCGGACTGGCACAATGGCCCGGCAGACGCAGACGTGAGCCGGCGAACGAGCCAGACGTAGGAGGCAACCGGTGACGACCGCTGGACCGCCCGTGAAGGGCCGTGCGACCCGCCAGCGGGCAGCCGTGGCGGCGGCCCTGAACGAGGTCGACGAGTTCCGCAGCGCGCAGGAGCTCCACGACATGCTCAAGCACAAGGGCGACTCGGTCGGCCTGACCACGGTCTACCGCACCCTCCAGTCCCTCGCCGACGCAGGCGAGGTCGACGTCCTGCGCACCTCCGACGGCGAGTCCGTCTACCGCCGCTGCTCCAGCGGCGAGCACCACCACCACCTCGTCTGCCGCACCTGCGGCAAGGCGGTCGAGGTCGAGGGACCCGCCGTGGAGAAGTGGGCGGAGGCCATCGCGGCGGAACACGGCTACGTCAACGTGGCGCACACGGTGGAGATCTTCGGCACCTGCGCGGAGTGCGCCGCCGGAGAGCGGAAGGCCTAGGGGGAGCCCGGCACCTTCCGCGGTGCCGCGAGGCTCCCCGCCGCGAGCAGCAGCACCACCGCGGCGATCACGAGCAGCGCCCGCCCGGTGCCCAGCGGCACCAGCAGCAGGGTGCCCAGCACGCCGCCCGCGAAGATCCCGGCCACGGTGGCCGTCCACCGGGCCCGCGCGCGCCGCGGGGGGCCGCGCCCGGCGCGCCGCCCCCGGGGGCGCCCCCCCCCCCCCGCGGGGGGCCCCCGGCCGCGCGCGGGCG
>NZ_JBHYKH010000165.1:0-11705 GCF_042741275.1 Streptomyces sp. NPDC058964 | reverse complement strand
GCGGGGCGGTCGTGAGGGCCGGCCCCGGGGGCGGACGGCCCCCGGACCCCGGCGTCGGACCCCGGCGTCGGCTACACCTTCGGCAGATTGGCGGCGATCAGATCGCGCAGCCGGTCGATGTCCGCGGGATCCGCCGCACCCCTCTTGACCAGCACATTGGCGCAGCGGCCTGCGCGGTCCGGGCTGCGGAGCACGAACACGCCGTCGTTCTCGGCGTAACTGCCGTAGTTGCGCCAGGTCGTGCGCACCTCCGCCTGGGCGCCGACCGCGCGCACACCCTCCTCGTCCACGGTCACCCGCAGCGGCCCCTGGTGGGCGTTCGCCCTGAGCAGCCGGCGGGCGGCCAGGTGCGGCCAGAAGTACAGCAGCACCGCGTACAGCGGGACGAGGAACGAGGAGATCTTCGGCTCGCCCTGGGCCACGTCCAGCACGATCATCGCCACGCCCAGCAGACCGAGCGTGACGACGAAGGGCGGCCGGTAGACGAAGCCGGACTTCCGCTTGCCCAGGATGAGCCGGACGGCCGCCACGAGGTCGCCGTGTTGCTGCTCGTACTCCAGCACGACTCCCGTTCTCCGCTGTTCCGCAGCCTGTTCCTCGATCACGGCCCCTCCCCGGTCGTACGACGACGAGCCGTGATCGTATCCGTTCGCTCCGACGCGCCCTCAGGCGCGGCCGAAGCAGCGCTCCAGTTCGTCGAGGTCGTAGAACTCGCTGCCCTCGGCGATGGGGCGGCAGCCTTCCTTGAAGGCGGTCTCCTTCTCGTTGTAGAGCATGCGCACCAGGTAGCGGTCGCCCTTGTGGAAGACGTCCCACTGGATGTTCGCGCCCAGCGGTGCCACCGACGCGCCCCGCCAGGGGTTGTCGGCGTAGGTGTACGGCCGCTCGGCCGTGACCGGCTCCGTGCTGCCCGGCAGGCCCATCAGCGCGGCCAGCGGGATGATCTCCTCGGCGTGCGTGAAGCGCAGTTCGGCGCCGAGGTCGCTGGTGCCGTCGCGCTTGGCCTCCACCTGGTCGAAGAAGTCGTCGAGCAGGACGCCGGCCATCTTGTAGGTGATGTCGCTTCCGGCGAAGCCGGGGCCCTTCTCGTAGAAGTCCTCGGTGTCGCTCAGGTACCCGAACCAGGCCGCGTCCGAACGGGAGATGTACCGGTCCATGCCCCAGCCCCTGCCGTCGGGGTCGGGACTCTCCCCGCTCATCGCCGGAGCGATGGCGTACAGGTTGTACACGGCCTGGGCGGCGCCGGTCTGGTCGGCGATCTGCCCGACGAAGGCGTCCCTGAAGATCCTCCGCAGGACCGAGCGGGCGGCCTCGTGCGTGCGGGGCTGGTCGGTGATGGTCTTCAGCGTGCTCGCCAGCCGCTGGTCGCCCGCGATGTAGTCGCGGTAGGCCGCGCCGCCGGCCGCCTTGTGGAAGTAGAGCAGGTCCTTGTCGGTGCGGGCCGGTCCGATGAGCGGCTTCAGGGCCGGGTCGGTGTCGGCGAGCGCGCCGGCGAACAGGTTGCCGCTGTCGACGGCCCGCCCCTGTCCTGAGCTGACGACGTCGATCTTCTCGCCCCGCTCGGCGATCGTCGCGAAGAGTCCGGGCAGCCGCCGCTCCATGCGGACGGCCGTGTCCTGGATCTCCTGCTTGCCGCGCCCGCTGAGTTTGCCGTACCCGACCTCGGCCATGGCGTCGAGGAGGGCCCGGACGGCCGGGCCGAACTTCTCGCCCTTCCGCGTGAGTTGCCCCTCGGCCTCGGCCTTGTCCCACAGCGCGAGGATCAGATCGCCGTCCTCGCCGCCGGTGGCGGCGCGGGAGCCGTGCCGCGAGACGTTCTCCGTGAAGACGGGGGTGAATCCGGCCGGGGGCCGCTGGTAGGTGCGCGGGTTCTGCCCGGGGGCGTAGGGCGCCTTGGTGCCGTAGCTGTCCCGGTGCGCGGGCTGGTCCGCGGCCTGCGCGGGCGCGGCCGCGACCAGCAGGGAGCACAGGGCGAGGGCGGGGGTGAGACGTCTCATGACGCGAATCGTCGATCACCCCCATGAACCCCCGGTGGCTACGAGGTTGCCTCGTTCCCCTTCATGTCCGCCTCCATGGCGAGCAGTTCCTCGTTGGGGACGGCACCGCCGAAGCGCCGGTCGCGGGAGGCGAACTCGATGCAGGCCCGCCACAGGTCGCGCCGGTCGAAGTCGGGCCACAGCACGTCCTGGAAGACCATCTCGGCGTAGGCGCTCTGCCAGAGCAGGTAGTTGGAGGTGCGCTGCTCGCCGCTCGGGCGCAGGAACAGGTCCACGTCCGGCATGTCCGGGTAGTACAGGTACTTCGCGAGCGTCTTCTCGTTCACCTTCGACGGGTCGAGCCGCCCCGCCCGCACGTCCTCCGCCAGCGCCTGCGCCGCGTCGGCGATCTCGGCCCGGCCGCCGTAGTTCATGCAGAAGTACAGCGTGAGCAGGTCGTTGCCCTTGGTCTGCTCCTGGGCGACCTGGAGCTCCTTGGCGACCGACTTCCACAGCCTGGGCATGCGGCCCACCCAGCGCACCCGGATGCCCAGCTCGTCGAGCCGGTCGCGGGTCTTGCGGATGAAGTCGCGGTTGAAGTTCATCAGGAAGCGCACCTCGTCGGGCGAGCGCTTCCAGTTCTCGGTGGAGAAGGCGTACAGGGAGATGTTGCGGACGCCGATCTCGATGGAGCCCTGCAGGACGTCGAGGACGCGCTCGGCGCCCACCTTGTGGCCCTCGGTGCGGGGCAGGCCGCGCTCCTTGGCCCAGCGGCCGTTCCCGTCCATGACGATCGCCACGTGGTTCGGGACGAGCTCGCCGGGGAGCTTCGGCGCGCGGGCGCCGGACGGGTGCGGTTCCGGCGCCCTGTACTCGCGGCGCTGGCGTCCCAGGATCCCGCGTACCACCATGTGTTTCTCGTCTCCTCTGCGCTTACGACTTTTCCACGTACCGGAGTGAGCGCAGTCCGCGCTCCAGATGCCAGTGCAGGTAGGCGGACACCAGCCCGCTCCCCTCCCGGACGTACCGCGGCTCGCACGCGTCCGCGGTCTCCCAGTCTCCCGTAAGCAGAGCGCCGAGGTGGACGAGGGTCTGCGGCGAGGGTACGACACTGCCGGGCACCCGGCAGTCGACGCAGACGCTGCCGCCGGAGGCAACCGAGAAGAAGCGGTTCGGACCGGGCATTCCGCACTTCGCGCAGTCGCCGAAGCTGGGCGCGTAGCCGTTGACGGCGAGGGAGCGCAGCAGGAAGGCGTCGAGGACGAGATGCGGTGCGTGTTCCCCGCGGGCGAGGGTGCGCAGCGCGCCCACCAGCAGCAGGTACTGCTGCACGGCCGGCTCGCCCTCGTGGTCGGTGAACCGCTCGGCGGTCTCCAGCATGGCCGTCCCGGCGGTGTACCGGGCGTAGTCGGTGACGATCCCGCCGCCGTACGGAGCGATGGTCTCGCTCTGGGTGCACAGGGGCAGCCCGCGGCCGACCAGCTCGCTGCCCCGGGCGAAGAACTGCACGTCGACGTGGGAGAAGGGTTCGAGCCGGGCCCCGAACTTCGACTTGGTCCGCCGCACGCCCCGGGCCACGGCCCGCACGCGGCCGTGACCGCGGGTGAGCAGCGTGATGATGCGGTCGGCTTCGCCGAGCTTCTGGGTCCGCAGGACGACGCCGTCATCCCTGAAGAGACTCATCGCGCACCCCCACGGGTCCGGGGGGAGCGCGGCGCGATCCGGTCCGCCTCACCCGGTTTCGGGGTGCGCGGCACCGTGCCGTCGTCGCGGAACAGGGTCATGACCCCATTCTGCCCGCACGGCCGGACGGTCAGGGCCGCGGCCGGACCTTCAGGACACCTCGCCCCGGCTGCGCGCGTCGGCGTGGTCCGTGGCCGCGCTCAGCCGCTCGGCCGGGGTGGCCCGGCGGACGGCCTCCGGCCGGACGTCCCACTCCCGCCCGCCGCCGTACGGCCTCAACTGAACGTACGGCCCCTCGTGGCCCATCACGATGCCTGGTCTTCCGGTGCTGGTGTCGACGGCGTGGCAGCCGAGCGGGAGCTTCATCACGTTCACGTTCACCTCGGTCCCCTCCTGCCACGACTTTCACGCTTCGCCTCCCTCCAGTGGCTCTGTGTGACTAGACTCCGCGCCCCGGGAAGTACGCCCTCGGCGTGCCCCCGCCATCCGCCGGAACGCGGCCGCGAAAGAGCCGGCCGACGCGTATCCGACCCGCCGGGCCACGGCCTCCAGGGGCAGCCCCTCCGCCGGGTGCGGCATGGCACAGGGCGTACGCGGCCTTTTCGCGTACCCACCGCCGAACACCAGGACCGCGTCCTCGCCGAGGCCTTCCGCGTGCTGCGCCCCGGCGGCACCTCGCCGGCGGTGACAGCCGGCCCGGCCTCCGGTTCCGGCTGCTCCAGGTCGGCTCCGGTGCCGCGGTCGACGTCCACCCGGACGGCAGCCCTCCGCGCTGTGCGACCGCCGCCTCTGAGACCCGGGCAACCGAATCCGCGGGACCGGTGGTCTGGGAGGCGAGGAGGTGAACCGATGCAGGCCGAACAAGAGGCCCAGTTCCAGGAATTCGTCAGAGCACGGTGGTCCCATCTGGTGCGGACCGCCTATCTGCTCACCGGTGACCGGCATCATGCCGAGGACCTGACGCAGACCGCTCTGGCGAAGGCCTACCGGTCGTGGCGGCGCGTCTCGCGGAGTGACCACCCGGAGGCGTACGTCCGGCGGATGCTGGTCAGCTGCAACAGCGACCGGTTCCGCAAGCGCCGGGTCGCGGAGTCGCTGACCGCGGTGCCACCGGAGTACGCCGGTCCCGACGACGCCGTGTCACGGGCCGACGAGCGCGGCACGCTGATGGCCGCGCTCGCCGGACTGCCGCCCAGGCAGCGGGCGGTGGTCGTACTGCGCTACTGGGAGGACCTGTCCGAGGCCGAGGCGGCCGAGGTGCTCGGCTGCTCCCCGGGCACGGTCAAGAGCCAGGCGTCCAAGGGCCTGGCGAAGTTGCGGACGTTTCCGGGACTGGCCCGGACGCAGGAGAGTTCCGCCCGTGACCGGGCGGCGGCCGGGCAGGGAGGCGGCAGATGAGTGAGGAGCGGCTGGGTGAGGGAAAGTTGGACTTCGAAGCCCAGGTCAGGGAACTGATGACCGAGGACGCGTACACGATCCGGCCCTCGCCGGTGCCCTACCCCGAGATCCGGCGGCGGGGCGTGGTCGAGCGCCGGCGGAGGGCGGCGGTGGCCGGAGCCGCGCTGGTGACGCTGGCCGCGGTGCCGGCGGGCGCGTACGCGGTGGGCGGGCACGGAGGCGCCCCGTCTCCCGCCGCGCCCGCGTCGTCGGCCGAGGCCTCGCGGAGCCCGAGGCCGACGGGGCCCGCGCGTCCTGCCACCGCGGGCCAGCTGGTGGACGGGATCACCTTCGAGCAGGCCGCGGACGGACTGACGAAGTGCATCGGCCTCAGCCGGGCGAACGAGCCTCGGGACAAGAGGGGCAACCACGCACCGACCCACACCGAGCTCGGGGATCCGGCCGACTACCGGATCATCCTGGCGATGCCCGGCACCGGTGACTCGAACACGCCCGGCGACGGCATGTACGTCGTCGCGGCGACGGAGAAGCCGGAGCGGATCCGGCTCATCTGCACCGTCCGGGACGGCAAGGCCACGGGTGTCAACATCAGCACCGGCTTCGGCATCAGCCCCGACAACACCGACCCGGTCGGCGCCGACGACAACGGCGGCAAGCTCTACCAGCAGTCCGTCCTGGACAAGGGTCACTGGAAGCTGCCCTTCCGCTGGGGGGTCATCGGCAACGTGCGGTCGTCGGTGGCCAGGGTGACCGTGTCGTACGGCGGCAGGAGCGGCGAGGCCGCCCTGGACCACGGCTGGTTCGTGGCCACCGGCACCCTGCACCGGCAGGTCACCCGGGCCCCGCACATCAAGGGGTACGACGCCGGCGGCAGGCTGGTCTACGACTCCGACCACGACAGGGAGTACATGAAGACGCTGCCCTAGGGGCCTCAGCCCACCCCGCGCGACTCCTGCCCCGCCCGCGCCTCGATCCCACGGAAGTGGACCGCCATCGCGGGCCCGCGGCCCCCCGGCGGCGGGGGGCGGCGCCCGGGGGGGCGGGGTGTGGGGGGGGGGGGGGGGGGGGAGGGGGAGGGGGGGGGGGGGGTCGTCGGTCCAGCCGCGGGCGCCCGCGACCCGCCGGAACACCGTCCAGAAGGCGCCGAGGAGCTCCGGCACGAGCTCGTTGCCGAGCGAGGCGTAGAGCAGCTCGTGGAACTCGCGGTCGAGTTCGGGAAAGGGCCGCCCGGCGCGGTCGGCCGCCTCCATCCGGGTCACCACCGACTCCAGGCGGTCCAGTTCCGGCTCGGTCGCCGTCGCCGCGACCCGCCGGATCAGCTCCACCTCCAGCACCTCCCGGACCTGGAGGACCTCGGCCAGCGCGCCCGCGTCGTCACCCTGCCGGGCCAGCGCACGGAAGGTCAGGCCGTCGGCCAGCGGGGTGAGGGAGGCCTGGCCCACATAGGTGCCGTAGCCGTGCCGGATCTCCACGATGTCGAGGGCCTGCAGCGCCTTGAGGGCCTCGCGCACGGAGTTGCGGCTGACGCCGAGGTCCTCCATCAGCTCCGTCTCGGTGGGCAGGGACATCCCGGGCGCGAGCCCGCGGTCGAGGATCAGCCGCACGACCGCACGCCGTACCCGGCTGTTCCTGGATTCCCCGGCGGTCATGCGCCGCATCGTACGCGCACCGGACGTCCCACGTCCCATCTCCGGGATCGACCTGCACCAACTCCCGCCATTTCACAGTGCCATTGGCGCGACCTCTGACGGCTACGCCATTCGTGTGCGCCCCCTTGACCACCCCCACGGGCCCTCCTATGGTCACGCTGACCGACAGGACGTAGGACGTCGTATCTCCTCATCCACCAGACCCTCTTCGCTGGAGGAACCGTGCGTGACGACGTGACCCACGACGTGCCGGCGCTGCACCGCCGGTCGTTCCTGAAGTACACCGGCGCGCTGGGCGCGGCCACCGCCCTCTCTTCCTCGCTGGCCGCGTGCTCCTCCGGCCCGGAGTCCACGAACGACGCCGGCGGCGGGGGCGGCGGCAAGGACCGCACCCTCACGGCGGTGATCGGCTACGGGAACGACGGCAGCTGGGACCCGACCCAGACGGCGTCCGCGTTCGCCATGGCCGGCAACAACCACATCTACGAGGGCCTGCTCGACACCGACCCGATCTCGCGGGAGCCGTACGCGGCGCTGGCGACCCGCGTGCCGGCCGGCCTCGACGCCACCACCTGGCGGTTCACCCTGCGGGCGGGCGCGCAGTTCCACGACGGCAAGCCGGTCACCGCCGACGACGTCGTCTTCGTCTTCGACCGCATCCTCGACCCGAAGACACAGACCCTCGCCAAGGGGTTCTTCGCGAGCTGGCTGAAGGAAGTGCGCAAGGTCGACGCCCGGACCGTGGAGCTGGTGCTGAAGTTCCCCTTCCCGGAAGGGGTCTCCCGGCTCACCCTCGCCAAGATCATGCCCAGGCACGTCTACTCGCGGCCGGGCGCCTGGGACGACGCGGTCAAGGGCAAGGCGATCGGTTCGGGGCCCTACCGGCAGACCGCGCACCACCCGAAGTCCAACACCGCCTTCGAGGCGTTCGCCGGCTACAACGGCCCGCGCAGGCCCGCCTTCAAGAGGATGAACTGGCTGACCATCGTGGACGCCGCGCCCCGCGTGGCGAAGATCTCCGGGGCCGGCGCCGGAGCGCAGATCGCCGACAACATCCCGTACGCCAACATCCCGCGACTGGAGAGCGGCGGGATGTCGGTCGCGGGCGGGGCCGGCATGAACAACCTGTTCCTGATGTTCAACACCGAGCACAAGCCCCTCGACGACGTGCGGGTCCGCCAGGCGCTGCACTACGCCATCGACACGGGGAAGATGGTCGAGGTCGCGCTCAAGGGGCACGGAAAGCCGTCCTCGTCCTTCCTGAACGAGGGCAACCCCTCCTACCGGCGCGCGAAGACCGTCTACGACTACGACCCCGACAAGGCGAAGGCGCTGCTGAAGGCGGCGGGGGTGAAGAACCTGAAGATCGACATCCTCGCGGTGAACGTCAGCTGGATCGTCGACTGCCTGCCGACCATCAAGGCGTCCTGGGACGCGATCGGGGTCGAGACGACCCTCTCCCCGCAGGAGACCACGGCCGTCTTCACCAAGATGGACCAGAAACAGGACTACCAGGTCGTCGCCGCCGCCTCGAACCCCAACCAGTTCGGCCTCGACGCCGACCTGATCATGCACTACAACTACGGCCCCCAGAACCTCTGGATGGGCTACGCCCGCTGGGCCGACAACGCGGTCGCCGAGCAGCTCTTCAAGGACATGGACCGGGCCACCCGGGAGCCGGACCCCGCAAAGAAGAAGGCGATGATCCAGGACTACCTCGACGTCGTCGCCGAGCAGGCCGTGCTCTACCCGGTCGTGCACAACGAGCTGATGACCGCATGGGACCCGAGGAAGCTCACCGGCATAAGGGCGCAGCCGTACCCCGGTATCAACCTGCTCCAGGCCAAGTGGGTCTGACCGAACGGGAGTTGACTTCGAGTGGTCGCCGTCGTCCGCATCCTCCTCCGCCGTGTGGCCCTGCTCGTGCCGCTGATGCTGGGCGTCGTGCTGTTCGTGTTCCTGGTGATGCGGTTCTCGGACGTCGACCCGGCGTCCGCGTTCTTCCAGGGCGCGAACCCGACCCCGCGGCAGCTGCACGACTTCCGGGAGCGCAACGGGCTGCTCGATCCGCTCCCGGTGCGCTACGCGCACTTCGTCGGCGGCCTGCTCCACGGTGACATGGGCACCAGCGCCCTGACCCGGGCGCCGGTCCTCGACCAGGTCACCACGGCGCTGCCGCTCACCCTCCAGCTCACTTTCCTGGGGCTCGGCATCGCGGTGGTGCTGGCGCTGGCCGGCGGGGTCACGGCGGCGGTCTACCGGGACCGGCTGCCCGACCAGATCATCCGGGTCGTGTCCCTGACCGGGGTGGCCGCGCCCGGCTTCTGGCTGGCGCTGCTGATGATCCAGTACCTGGCGGTGGACCAGGGCTGGTTCCCGACCGGCGGCTACATCAACCCGGCCGACTCCTTCACCGGCTGGCTGAGGACGATGACCCTGCCCGCGTTCGCGCTCTCCCTGCCGGTGGCCGCACAACTGACCCGGATCGTGCGGACGTCCGTGGTGGAGGAGCTGGACAAGGACTACGTACGGACCGCGATCGGCGGCGGGCTGCCGCCACGGGTGGTGGTGGGGCGCAACGTGCTGCGCAACGCCCTCGTCAATCCGCTGACCGTGCTCGGCCTGCGCGTCGGCTATCTGCTGGGCGGCGCGGTGGTCATCGAGACGATCTTCTCGCTGCCCGGTATGGGGAAGCTGATGATCGACGCGGTCCAGAACGGCGACCCGGCGGTCGTCCAGGGTGTCGTGCTGACCACGGCGACCGGATTCGTCGTCGTCAACCTCGCCATCGACATCCTCCATCTCCTGGTCAACCCGCGACTGAGGGACGCGACCTGATGCTCACGCGCCAAGACCTCACCCGGGCCCTGTCCCGGCCCGGCATCCGGCTGCGTGGCCCGCGCAGGCTGCCCCCGCTGTCGAAGGCCGCCCTCTGCTTCCTGGCGGTCGTCGCGCTGACGGCCCTGCTCGCGCCCCTCCTCGCCCCCGACGACCCGCTCGACCAGCAGCCGCCGGTCGGCGGCACCGGACACCCGTCCGCCGGCCACTGGATGGGCCAGGACAGCCTCGGCCGGGACATCCTCAGCCGGCTGATGTACGGCGCCCGCTGGTCCCTCGCCATCGGCCTGGGCGCGACGGCGCTCGCGCTCGTCGTGGGCGCGGTCGTCGGGGCGGTGGCCGCCACCTCCCGCAAGGGCGTCGACGAGACGCTGATGCGCTGCCTGGACGTGGTGATGGCGTTCCCCGGCATCGCCCTGGCCGCCGTGCTCGTCGCCGTCTTCGGCGGTGGCATCACAGTGCTGATCTGCGCGATCGCGTTCCTGTTCACACCGCCGGTGGCCCGGGTGGTGCGGGCCAACGTGCTCGACCAGTACGGCGAGGACTACGTCACCGCGGAACGCGTGATCGGCGCCCGCACCCCGCACATCGTGCTGCGGCACGTGGCCGTCAACTGCGCCGCGCCCGTCCTGGTGTTCTGCACGGTCCAGGTCGCCGAGGCCATCGTCTTCGAGGCGTCGCTGTCCTTCGTCGGCGCGGGCGTCCGGCCGCCGGACCCGTCGTGGGGCAGCGTCATCGCGGACGGCAAGAACATGGTGCTCACCGGCGGCTGGTGGGCGACCGTCTTCCCCGGGCTGCTGATGCTGGTGACCGTCCTGTCCCTGAACATCCTGTCCGAGGGCGTCTCGGACGCGTGGGCGGACCCGGCGGCCCGGGACGTGGAGGTACGGGAGGACCACGACCGGCTGGAGACACCGGAGCCGGGGAGCAGCGAGGTGACGCCGCTGCCCGGCCTGGCCGAGGCCGCCCGGCGCCTGCGCTCCCGGGCCCGGCCGCAGCCCGGTCACGGCGGACAGCCGGTGCTCGCGGTGGAGAACCTCGCCATCGGCTTCGACGGGCGCCACCAGGGCGTGGACATCGTCGACGGCATCAGCTTCGAGGTGCGGCCCGGTGAGGTGCTGGGCCTGGTGGGCGAGTCGGGCTGCGGCAAGTCACTGACCGCGCTCGCCGTCATGGGGCTGCAGCCCAAGGGCGCCCGGGTCGGGGGCCGGGTGCGCTTCGGCCGGCGGGACCTGCTCGCCGAGCCGATGCGGGTACGGCGCAAGCTGCTCGGCCACGAGATGGCGATGGTCTACCAGGACGCCCTGTCGTCCCTGAACCCGGCGATGACCATCCGCGCCCAGCTGAAGCAGCTCGTACGGCGCGGCGGCCGGCGGACGCCCGGACAGCTGCTCGCCCTGGTCGGCCTCGATCCCGTCCGCACCCTGCGCAGCTATCCGCACGAACTCTCCGGCGGCCAGCGCCAGCGCGTCCTGATCGCCATGGCCCTGTCCCGGGACCCGAAGCTGATCGTCGCCGACGAGCCGACGACCGCGCTGGATGTCACCGTGCAGGCGCAGATCATGCAGCTGCTCCTGCGTCTGCGGGAGGAGCTGGGCTTCGCGCTGATCCTGGTCTCGCACGATCTGGCGCTGGTCGCCGACGTCACCGACCGGGTGGTGGTGATGTACGGCGGCCGGATCGTGGAGACGGGCGTGACCGCGGACCTGGTGGCGGCGCCGGCCCATCACTACACGCGGGGGCTGCTCGGCAGCGTGCTGTCCCTCGAGTCGGCGGCCGAGCGGATGACCCAGATCAGGGGTGTCGTCCCGTCCCCGGCCGCCTTCGCGGCCGGCTGCCGGTTCGCGGACCGCTGCCCCTCGGCGAGCGGGGTGTGCCGTACGACCGTCCCCGGCCCGGTCGGTACGCGCACCCACACGGCGGCCTGCCACCACCCGGCGGTGGACCTGGTGACCACGGAGAGCGAGGCCGTCAAGTGAACGCGGTGGTGGAGCTGTCGGACGCCCATGTCGTCCACCGGGCCCGCAGCGGCGGCCTGTTCACCCGGGACCGGGTGTACGCGCTGACCGGCGCCGACCTCACCGTCGCGCCCGGCGAGACGGTCGGAGTGGTCGGCGAGTCCGGCTGCGGCAAGTCGACACTGGCGAAGGTGCTGGTGCTG